>NZ_QSDM01000037.1:0-11963 GCF_003464045.1 Dorea sp. AM58-8
GGACCCACACTTATTATATCATTGGAGGTTTTCTTATCTAGGGCTAAAGCCGTAAGGGGAACCACCAGCATAGCAGGTGGTTTTATTGTATAGGCATACAATAAAAAAGGCAGATGGCGCAATACCACTTCATACAATCTGCCTTACCTTATCTATATCATCTATATCATTCTGTCTGTAACCTCTTATGTCTTTCATAACCATACTCCTCTGGATCGATGGTCATTCTCATCCTCGCATTCATTGTTGCACTTTAGAATCAGAATAATTTTAGCAAATTCTTGTTTTATTTTACCGTTTCCTTTACCGCTTGTAAATACACCCCCCCCCGATTTTTGACACTGTTTGGCATTTAATACAAGCTTTATGTATTCTTTACCATTTTTCGATATGTCAATATTCCACCCCTAAATTTAATGGTTTTATTTCACAATTTCTATAGAAATAAACCTCAGAAAGTTGTACAATATTTCTATAGTATTATTGAAAGGAAAGGGGTTATTTTTATGAAGCACAACGAAATGTTAGCGATGATCCTGGCCGGCGGCCGTGGTTCTCGCTTGCACGAACTAACGAATAAAGTTGCCAAACCCGCAGTAGGCTACGGTGGAAAATATAGAATCATCGATTTCCCGATTAGTAATTGTGCCAACAGCGGTATTGATGTAGTGGGAGTATTAACACAGTATGAATCCGTTATCCTGAACAGTTATGTGGCTGCAGGCGGTCGTTGGGGACTGGATGCCAAGGACAGTGGCGTCTTCGTATTGCCGCCGCGCGAGAAAGCGGATGCCAACCTGGATGTATACAGAGGTACGGCAGACGCGATTTCCCAGAATATCGACTTCATCGATGGTTTCGGTCCGGAGTATCTGCTGGTGCTTTCAGGCGACCACATTTACAAGATGGATTATGACAAGATGCTTTCTTATCACAAAGAGCATAATGCCGATGCGACCATCGCGGTTATCGAGGTTCCTATGAAGGAAGCCAGCCGTTTCGGTATTATGAATACGGATGAAGATGGACGCATTGTTGAGTTTGAAGAGAAGCCGCCGCAGCCGAAGAGTAATCTGGCTTCGATGGGTATCTACATATTTAACTGGAAGCTGCTTCGCAAGATGCTGGTAGCTGATATGAAGAATGCCGAATCTAACCATGATTTTGGTAAGGATATCATTCCGGCACTTCTGGCAGACGAGCGTAAGCTGATGGCTTATAAGTTCAAAGGATATTGGAAGGATGTTGGTACGATCGATTCTCTCTGGGAAGCCAACATGGATCTCATAGAGACTCCAAGTCCGCTGGATCTGAGTGATCCGACCTGGAAGATCTACACAGAGGATACTAATTCTCTGCCACAGTATATCGGTGAGGATGCCAAGGTCAGCCATGCGTATATCAATCAGGGCTGCGTGATCGAGGGAGAGGTCAAGAATTCCGTGCTCTTTACAGGTTCACGCATTGCCCCGGAAGCTAAGATCATTGATTCGGTGCTGATGCCGAATGTTATCGTAGAAGAAGGTGCCGTAGTCACCCGCGCTCTGATTGCTGACGGCGTACGGATCGGTGCCGGTGCAGTTGTAGGTTCTCCTGACAGCGAACACATCGAATTAATAGCAAAACGTGTAAAGGGGGAAGAATAATATGAGCAGTGCACTGGGTATTATTAATTTTGCCAGCAATCTTACAAAAGTAGCCGGTCTGCAGGATTACCGGTCTGTCGGAGCAATCTCTTTCCTGGGCAGATACCGTGTGATCGATTTTCCAATCTCT
The DNA here is from genome assembly GCF_003464045.1 of Dorea sp. AM58-8. Taxonomy (NCBI): domain Bacteria; kingdom Bacillati; phylum Bacillota; class Clostridia; order Lachnospirales; family Lachnospiraceae; genus Dorea; species Dorea sp. AM58-8. Next base: position 1,777 of record NZ_QSDM01000037.1, read on the forward strand.
AACTTCAGTAACAGCGGCATGGAAAACATCCACGTATACACACGCTGGAAACCGCGTTCACTTGCCGAGCATCTGGGAACCGGACGTCAATATAATATCAACTCCAAGCGCGGCAGACTGCATCTGCTCTTTGCAGAGGATGAACTGGACAGTCTGTATAGCAATGATATCTCTGCTTACATGGACAATATCGAAGTCATCGAGAATTCCTGCCATGATTATGTGATCGTCGCCTCCAGCTGTATGATCTTCAAGCAGGATTGCAAGGAACTGCTTGACCAGCATATCGAGTCTGGCGCAGACATTACCCTGCTGTATCACTCTACCGATAATGCAAAGGAACAATTCTTAACCTGTCAGACACTGGAATTGAATCGTCAAAAAGGTGTACTTTCCATTACACCAAACCGTGGAACAGCGAAGAATCGCCAGATCTTTGCAGGAACCTATGTCATGAGACGTGACCTGTTCATTGATATGATCAAGAAGGCTCATAACACATCTGCCATGTACTCTCTGATGGATTGGGTGAATCTCATGTGCAATGAACTGGATATCCGTGGCGTGGCTCATCGTGGTTACTTTGGATCTATTACTGATTTCAAGAGTTACTATGACACCAGCATGTCTCTGATCGATCTCAAGACCGCTCGCAGCCTGTTCGATCCGGATTGGCCGATTTATACACGTACGAGCGACAGCTGTCCGACACAGTATCTGGAGGGTGCAGATGTCAAAGCATCTGTTATTTCCAACGGATGCCGCATCGAAGGCACGATTGACCACTCCATTCTGAGCCGTGGCTGTATCATCAAAAAAGGTGCCGTAGTGAAGAACTGCGTAATCCTTCCGGATGTAGTCATCGGTGAGGATACCGTTCTGGAGAATGTAGTTGTAGATAAGCATGTACGTATCAATCACATCAAAGAAGTGAAGGGTACGCCGGAGCATCCGGGTTATGTGAAGCGCGGCGATCATTTATAAAAATATTAAGCAATACCGGTTTTAATGCGATATGGCATTGCAATTTCAAAGAAGAAAAACAGGCCTCAGTATTGTCTGAGGTCTGTATTCATGTAAAGGAGTACTATGTTACGAAATGTAGATCTGTCGGAGATCTCCGACGGCAAATTATATGATGCGAATGATATGGTAAAGGCTGACTGTAAGGGTTGTGAAGGATGTTCCGCCTGCTGCCGGGGCATGGGTAAGTCTATCGTCCTCGATCCGCTGGATGTTCACCGCCTTACTACAGGGCTTGGTGTTCCATTTGAAGCGCTTTTATCCCAGCATATAGAACTGAATGTCGTAGATGGATTAATCCTCCCCAACCTCAAGATGACCGAAAGCGCCGATGCCTGTCCATTCTTAAACGGGCAGGGTCGATGCAGCATCCACGCATACCGACCTGGCATCTGCAGGCTCTTCCCTCTGGGACGCTTCTACGAAAACGACAGCTTCCGGTATTTCCTGCAGGTGCATGAATGTCCGAAGCCGTCCAAAGCCAAGATCAAAGTCTATAAATGGCTGGATACCGATGATATACGCACCTACGAGCAATTCATCAGTGACTGGCACTATTTCCTCAAAGCACTTCAGGAACGGATTGCCGGAATGGAGGATCAGACACAGATACGTTCCATCTGTATGTACGTACTGCAGCAGTTCTACCTCGCGCCTTGCGAAGACTTCTATGAAGCATTCCAAGGAAGACTTGACGAAGCAAAGCGGTACTTTGAGATGTAAGATATGAGCCCCTCTAATACAAGATTAAAGGGGCTCGGGATTTATATTATCGTCTCCACTCGCAACTATTGATAATCTTTTCTATCTCTTCTACAGGCTCTCCAAGAAAATTCGCGATCTCTGCTATTGTTTTTCCATCGCTGTATACTTTTAGTATCATCTCTTTACGTCCTTCTCGTATGCCTTTTACTCTTCCCTCTGCCATTCCTTTCTCCATACCTGCCATTCTACCTTCCTCGAATCCCTCTTCTCTCGCTTCTTCTCTCTGAACTTCCATATCTAATTCATAATTGTAGTCTGCTATTAACATATTGCATACCTCGCTTCCTTTTCTTTGTAAGTACTCTTTTAGTATTCCTTGACTGATACATTCCTGAATTGCTATTTTGTATGCATCTTTCTTCCCTTGACACTGGTTATCACGTATCATTGCCATTAATTGACTATATTCTTTAAGTATTGGACATTTTTCCAAAATTTCATGCTGCTCTTCCAGATTAATATTAATAACACGAACTATGAGTTCCAGCATAGCTTCTGAATTCCGATCCTGTTTATACGAATCTGATAAGCGAAGCATTGTTTCTTTTATATATTTTTCCTTACCGTTATAAAATGTATAAAACTCTGGATATGGAAGTGCAATTCGTTTTTTCCTATAACGTCCTCTGTCTGGCACCAACTGTTCATATGCTCTTCCTGCATACAAGAAGCTCCTCAATGGAAACTTCCCCCTTCCATGCAGAAAAGAGGTTCGTTTGTGATACTTCTATAGCCAATATACTACAAATCATTCTTTTCTGCAACCGTTTTAAGCATACAAACTTTCAAGAAGCCTGTAGCTTTACACTTTACCATTTCATTCACTTGGTTTTGATTATTGGCGACTTTACCATTTTGACGTCTTTGATCATTATATTTTGCTCGAACGAGCGATTACAAACGCTTATATAGATTACATATGATATTATCACTACTTTAATTATATGTCAACAGTATCAGGTGGGGATTTTTAGTTTTTCAATATTTTTATGCTTGTTGCACAATCAGTCGAAGTACCCAAAGGTTCAAAAATCCCCTGCAGACTTTTCAGTCCACAGGGGAGTCTCATTTCAATATTCTTATAAGCTCATTTCTACCAGTCTTGCTACAGCCATGTCATCATCTTCCTGATAACCCTGCAGGCAGAGCATGATAGCACTTACATATTCTTCTGATACACCCAGCTGATTCTTAATATCCTGAAGCATCGTTCCGCTGGATGCAAGTTCACGGATCACTTTGATGTCCGCAGCCATTTCTTCAATTGATTTTTTCTCCATAAAGTTCTCCTTATGCGAGGGATTTTCCGGTCAGCAATTCATATGCCTGAAGATATTTGCCAATGGTCTTATCTACGATATCCTGTGGCAGTGTCCAGTCATCATGTGGATTAGACTTGAGCCAGTCTCTTGCAAACTGCTTGTCAAATGATGGCTGACCGTGTCCCGGCTCATACCCTTCTAATGGCCAGAATCTTGAGCTGTCCGGTGTAAGCATCTCATCGCCGATGATGATATTGCCATCCTCATCCAGACCAAATTCAAACTTGGTATCTGCGATAATGATTCCACGACTCAGTGCATACTCTGCACACTTCTTATACAGCGCAATGGTATACTCTTTTAACTTGGTTGCGTATTCTTCACCTTTGCCAGGGAAGCGTTTCTCCAGATACTCGATACTCTCTTCAAATGATATATTCTCATCGTGATCACCGAGTTCTGCTTTTGTAGATGGTGTGTAGATTGGCTCCGGCAGCTTGTCAGACTCTTTCAGTCCTTCTGGCAGCTCGATACCACATACCTTTCCGGTCTCTTTGTAGCTCGCCCATCCGCTTCCTGTAATGTAACCACGCACAATACACTCTACCGGCAACATATTCAGCTTCTTACAAAGCATGCTGTTACCATCGAATTTCTCCTGCTGGAAATATTCAGGCATATCCTTAACATCTACAGAAATCATGTGATTTGGCAGAATGTCCTGTGTCAGATCAAACCAGAATTTGGACATCTGAGTAAGTACGGTTCCTTTTTTGGTTACGGTATTGTGAAGAATCACATCAAAGCAGCTGATTCGGTCTGTAGCAACCATAATCATAGTATCACCATTATCATAGATCTCTCTGACTTTTCCTTCTTTGATCGGTTTCATTTCCTGTACACTCATCTTTCGCACCTCGGTATTAAACTTTTTTAATCATTCAGAGACAACAAAAATGTCTCCATACTTTTCCTGTAACTATATAACCGTACCATTACTTCCAGTCATTTGTCAATGGCGAAAACCACCTTAGATTGATACTACATTCGTACTATCTATCTTGATTTTTTCAATAAAACTATCTGATACGTCATAAAACTCTTGTATCTCCATATTGGAATAATTCTTTTTGATCATTTTTTGAATTGCTTCAATAGTTGCCTCTAATCTTCCTTCTGCTCTTCCTCTTTCTTCAATTCCATAAGACAAATTACACATGACATCCAACTCCTCTTTCATTTCATCACTTACATATATCTGCAAATCCTCTTGTAACAGCTTCACTTTTTCTTTTCCATTCAATCTATCCGAAAATATAACTCCCAGCATATGATGAAGCTCACTCTCCTTTTATTCTATACATACAAATAACTCAAGTCAATTATATTTGGGTAAAATAAAGATTCTTTAAAGAAATATAGTTATAACAGATATACGACGTAATCTTTTCTGTATGTTATCATATTTACATGAGCTTTTCAAGTATTTTATGTAACTTTTCGATTCTATGTTTTCCCAGCATAACAATCGAACGATCTAACATCCTTTAGCGACGTGCGCCGCCAGGCGCACATAAAAAATCGCCAGCACCGACTCTGTCGGTAACTGGCGATTTTCGCTCAGGGATTTTTCAATCCTTATTAATTCAGTTTTTCGTATTCTGCTACGATTGCGTCAAGCAGTCCTTCATCTGTCAGTCCTGTGATCTCTGCTGCAGCGGCACGTACGCCCTGGGCTCCTATCTTCTCCTGAAGTTCTACACTCTGCTTGTCGTTCGGATTATCATAATGCAATGCTGCACCTGCTCCGATTACCAGATGATCTACCGGAAGTCCGTATCCTGCTGCTGTCATCATAGGCTTGATCAGACGGTCTGTCGGGCTCAGCTTACGAAGAGGCTCACGACCTACTCTTGTTACATCATCCTGCAGATATGGATTCTTGAATCTGCCGATGATCTTTTTAATGTAAGCTGCATGTTTCTCTGGATCAAAGCCATACTTCTTGATCAGTCCAGCTCCGCTTTCTTTCATAGCTGCTGATACGATTCCGAAGATTTCTTCATCTGCGATCGCTTTATCGATGGTCGGGATTCCACGCAGATTTCCAAGGTATGCGGTAATGCAGTGTCCTGTATTCAGTGTGAAGAGCTTACGCTCAATGTATGCCATCAGATCATCGACCAGTGTCATACCTTCGATCTGTGGAAGTTCTCCCTTCAGTCCTGACTTTTCTACGTCCCACTCAAAGTATTCTTCTACTACTACGTCGATGAAGTTTTCGCTCTTAACCGGTGGTACGATACGGTCTACTGCACAGTCAGCGAATCCTACATACTCATCAGCATATGCTTTTCCGGCATCGCTCAGATTCTCATATACTGCTTTTTTCAGCTGAGAGGTTCCACGAATGGCATTCTCGCAGGCGATCATGTTCATAGGCTCTTTCACGCCATTTTCCATACGTTTCTCAATAGCCTGCGCGATCGTCGGTGCGATGCGCGGAAGAATCACAAGACCTACTGCTGTAGTTACCAGGTCTGCGGATGCGATCTCATCAATCGCCTCTGGCTTTGTAGAATTCACACCGCTGATATTTTCGATTTTCTGATCTTTACAATCTACGTCCATAACATGAACGGTATAAGTCTTATCCTCGTTGATCTTGTCAATGATTGCTTCTGCTACGTCGGCAAATACCACCTGATATCCTGACTGGCTGAGTAATGCTCCGATAAATCCACGTCCGATATTGCCGGCACCAAACTGTACTGCTTTTTTCATGATGCTCTCTCCTTCTTTTTATATATGATGCTGGGGGCAAAAGCCCCCGATTGTGGCATTAGCCAAATGTTTTCATAATTGTATCTGCGTCTGCGTTCTTCTTCAGGTTCTCAAGAAGTGCTTCATCCTCCAGACTTCCTGCGATATTTGCAAGGATTTCCAGATGTTCATCACCCACACCTGCGATACCGATGATCAGGTTTGCTTTCTCATTACCAAACTGTACTCCATCCGGGTACTGCATAACTACGATACCAGATTTCTTAACGGTCTCTTTCGCATCAGATGTACCATGTGGAATTGCTACTCCCATTCCCATGTATGTAGTAACAATCTTCTCACGCTCTACCATTGCATCGATATAATTAGCATCTACATATCCCAGATCACACAGGAGCTGTCCTGCTGCACGGATTGCTGTTTCTTTATCTACGCTTGCACATCCTGTCTTGATTCCTTCCGGAACAAGAATTCCTGCTTTTGTCTCTTTCTTTTCTTCAGCAGGTGCTTCTGCCTTATCTGCTTCTGCTGTCTTACCTGTTGTCAGTGTTTCCAGTTCTGCATACAATGCATCCAGATGTGGATCTGCAAGGAAGTTCTCCAGAGTGATCAGTCTTGCCTGCGGTGCGCTCTTAGCTGCACGATCCTTGAGGATCTCCTGACATACAACTACGTTAGCGTCTGCCGGTACATTGTCTACAGATGTGTTCGTTACGGTAATGCCAAGATTCAGATCTTTAATTCTGTTTCTGAACTTAGTAGCTCCCATTGCGGATGATCCCATACCTGCATCACATGCAAATACGATTTTCTTGATATCTTTTGCCTGTACATCGGCTCCGGATACTGTTGTAAGTCCCTTCGCTTCTGCTTTCATGCTGTCCTTCTTTGCCTGTGCATCTTCCAGACTCTTGTGATCTGCCATCTTAACGATTGGTGATGCAATCAGGAAAGATACTGCTGTTGCAATTGCTACTCCAAGGAATGTGATAACCATGCCCATTCCCTTTGGAGCCATTGACATGAATGCAATGATGGATCCTGGTGATGCAGGTCCAACCAGTCCGGCACCTGTAATTGTGTAGAATGTAATGGCACAGATATTACCTACGATTGGTGCGATGATCACAACCGGATTCATCAGGATATATGGGAAGTAAATTTCGTGGATACCACCCAGGAAGTGAATGATGATTGCTCCTGGTGCGGAATCTTTTGTTGCTTTATCTTTGCTGAATGCCCAGTATGCGAGTAGAACTCCAAGTCCCGGTCCCGGATTAGCTTCCAGCATATACATGATTGACTTTCCGGCCTGTTCTGCCTGCAGTGTTGCGATTGGTGTAAAGATACCATGGTTGATTGCATTATTCAGGAACAGAACCTTAGCAGGTTCAATAAAGATTGCTGCCAACGGGAGTAATCCGTGATTAACCAGTACGTCAACTCCGGCTGTCAGTACAACCAGTATACCAGCCATGAATGGTCCGATCAAATAAGAACCGATGATTGCAAGGATCATACCAAGTATACCGATTGAGAAGTTATTGATCAGCATCTCAAATCCTGCAGGCATATGACCTTCCATTGCCTTGTCAAATTTCTTGATCACCCATCCGCCAACAGGTCCCATTACCATAGCACCCATCAGCATCGGATAATCCGGTGCACCTACGATAACACCAATAACAGCGATGCCGCCGATAACACCACCACGGTCTCCTCCGACCAGCTTACCACCCTGATAAGCTACCAGGATCGGCAGAAGGTAGTTTAACATTGGTCCGTTCAGTGCTGCCAGCTTTGCATTTGGCAGCCATCCTGCTTCAATAAAAAGTGCTGTGATAAATCCCCATGCGATGAATGCTCCGATATTCGGCATTACCATTGCGCTCAGGAATTTTCCAAAACGTTGGATTTTGTTTTTCATAGTTACAGTCTCCTTTCATTCCATAAACAGATAACATCTTGTTTCTATGCTTTTATATTAAAATACCTCTGGGTTATTTTCAAACAAATGATATTGCAACTTTGGCGCAAACACTTTGTGACAAACCGCCTTTTTCCCTTTGTCATTATGTCGGTTATAGGTTATACTATATGTAACGAATGAAAGAACAAAACTAAGGAATGAAACGAGGAGGACGTTCGTTATGCTGCTCACCAAGCGTTCCGGGGATATCATCCGGGTACTGATCCGCTTTCCACAGGACAAGCCGATCACAACCGCGATCATCTCCGATGAACTTCATATCAGCAGCCGTTCCATCCAGAGGGAACTCCCCACTGTGGAAAAATGGCTCACCGCTAAGGGTTTCCGTTTTGTCCGTAAGCGCAGTGTAGGTCTGTTCTTAGACGAACCAGACGACCGAAGGAGAGAGCTTCTTACTCTGCTGGATGCCACAGGCACTGATATTCCATCCGCTGACGACAGACACAACCGTCAGCGACAATTACTGCACGCCCTGTTATTTGCCAGAGAACCGGTCAAGTCTCTGACTTTCATGGATCAGTTCGGCATCTCCGAAGGCACACTTACCAGCGACCTGAATCAGATTGAAAAATGGTTTGACAAATATCATCTGCGCCTGGTACGCAGGCAGGGGCTTGGCATCTTTCTTACAGGCAGCGAAACTGCCAGACGCCAGGCCGTTACTTCACATTTAAAAGATCAGAAAGCGATTCCGGAAGCTGAGATTTCCGAATCCATTACTGACAGCGTGGCGCAAATCGTCAGCGACGGAGCACGCACATTGCATCTGAATCTGTCTGACAACGGCTATCTTCGGCTCAACATGTATCTGTCCTACAGTGTCTGCCGGATCCGTCAGGGAGAATATATTACCGCAGAGGAAGCTGCTTTTGAAGACCTGACCATGGAACCGGAATTTGCTGTGGCAGAATATCTGATGCAGAAGCTACGACAGACGTTTCGGCTGCCGATCATCGAGAGCGAGACCAGATATCTTGCCATCTTCCTTACCGGAATCCGGATCTGGTCAGCGGAGCAACGAGATCTGACCAGCAAGCGCGACTTTGACGTACACCAGATTACCCTTGCCCTTATCCAAAATGTCAGCGAGATTCTGGATATTGATTTTGGCAGTGATCCGCAGCTCGCCAGAGAACTTGGCATGCACATCCAGCCGGCTATCGGACGTATCCGTGCCGGCATCCCGATCGAGAATCCACTGTTAGAGGATATACAGAACCGTTACGATGAAATATATCAGGCATGTACCGCCGGATGTATCTCGCTTTCCGCAAGCTATGGGCTGCCGTCTTTTCCGCCAAGCGAAGTCGGATTCATATCCATATATTTCTCCATGGCACTGGACAGACGGGCGAAGCTTGCCAGACGCATCTCGGTTATCATCGTATGCCCGACCGGTATCGGAAGCTCCAGACTGCTTGCCGAGAATCTGCACAAGGCTTACCCGGATCTGGATATCCGCGGCACCACATCAGCGTTCCATATCGAACCGGAAGAACTGGCGCAAAACGACATTGATCTGATTATTTCTACGGTCAGATTAGATACTACTTATCGCTATATCTATGTCAGCCCACTGCTGAACCGTCAGGACCGGATGCTGTTAGACTCCAAGTTCCAGTTGATCCTGTCACAGAAAAGTGATCGCAGACCACATGCAGAGAAGAAAGTACCGGAGACCTCTTTTACACGCAAGGATATTCATTTCGTCTCCCGTACAGGTGCAGAGATTGAGTATCTGTTGGATCACATACGGATCGGGCGCGCACCGGTGCTTCAGGAGCGTCACGAGATTCTTACATACGCCGCATCACTATTTTCTGATACTCCGGAAATGGAATCACATTTTTATGAGATCCTGAAGAAGCGAGATCAGATTGCCGACACATATATGAAGCCGTTCCATGCTCTGCTCCTGCATGGCAAAAGTCCGGATATCATGCATCCATGTTTTGGCTATGTTCACCTGGAACCACCAATTTATGAGAATGCGCGGATTATTCTTGGCGCAATTGTAACCTTTATCCCGGAAAATGACCCGGATCAGGTATCGGCTCCGATCGTCAGTGAGATCATCGGCTCTCTCATGGAACAACCGGAACTTCTGAAAGCATTAAGGGGAGATGATGACGAACGTTTCACCCTGTTACTGGAAACGTCATTGATGAAATTCTATAAAGAAACGGCTGCTGACCGGCTGAAGCTGTCAGCGCAGGACAAATAAACTGAGGATATTGATATCTTCTATCCCTCCAAAAAGACGCTGTGAAAGTCTTATGTTCAAGCTTTCACAGCGTCTTTAAATTCTTAACAATATAGATTATGCATTGTATCCGTCCGGATTCTGAGACTGCCAAGCACAC
>NZ_QSDM01000038.1:0-10248 GCF_003464045.1 Dorea sp. AM58-8
TCGGGCAGAACTTCGGGACATATTCGGAAAACTCCTCGAACAGCGGCTCCTCGCTCTCCTCAGAATCCGTCATATCCTCCTCGACGCGCCCAGCCCATCCGCAGTCGGAGCACCAGATGCCGTCCACGGGGTTTACATTTGCGGCTTTCGAGTAAGCGCTCCCCATGGTGATGAAAACCCTACTCATCGTTCTCAGCCCTCTCCCCATTGCTCTTCTCACGCACTCCGGCTTCCTTCCGCATCGCGGCAATTAGCTCCTCGGGCGTGATTCCGAGACCGTCCGCAATGGCGAAAAAGGATGCAAGGCTCGGCAGACGTGTCGGCTTTCCACCGCTTCCAGCCATCCCGGCGAACCAAGCGGATTTGCTGATTCCGCTTTTCTTGATGGCATTGTCGAGCGTCATCCACTTCTCGTACACGATGCGGCGCACCGCAACCGCGAAACACCCGAGTTCCGGGAAACGCTCAACGGCTTTCTCCGCCTGTGGCTTACCCGCCATGGTATCTCCTTTCTTACGGCTAGATTGATTACTGGTAATATATCATACCACCAAACCAGATAAATCTTCAAGCCGATACTCCATATATCCCGCACAAATAGGACAACAAACCAGCTTGAAAGCAATCCAGCAATATAGTAAAATAGACTCACTATCCATATATGGATATAAAGAAGGATGTGACGCATCAATGGACGCTAAACGCTATACGCTGATGAACAAGAACCGACCGGTTCTCGATTTCCTTTACAACCTCGACGCGCACCATGTCGTGAAGATACTAAAGCGGCGCGAGCTTGACTTCGCTCCTCCCGCGATTCTTGATATGAAGGGGAACCCGACAAGGGCTGCACTCGACGGCTGGTGGCTCAGGCGGGCAATTCCAGCGTCCCGTGCCCAGACACAGCGGCTTATGGCCGAACTGCATGTCGATAGTATGCTCGCAGACTAAAGAACCCAATACTCCCGATTTCCTTGATTCCGAAGTCGCGGACATGAAAGATGCTTCCGCCAAGCTACTATGTGATAGCAACAGCGGGCAACCGTCAAAGAACTTGCATACAGAACATTAGAAAGAAGGTCATACTATGAGAACTTATCAACACCCAATATACCAAGACAACGCTATGGCGATTCGCGCCGAATATGATGAGGAAAAACGAGTCTTCGATTTGATGAAGAAGTTCCTCTATATCGTCGGGGCGATAACGGCGATAGTTGTTTTCCTTTTGCTTCTCGTTAATTCCCCTGCCCTGATAACTCAGACTGGTGCAATTGGAATCATTGCACTCGTTCCCGTCCTGCTGGCTGCAACAGCCTTTACCGGGTTTTACGTCGGCACAGTACCGGCTGGCTACATCGCCGCATGGCGTGCAATTAAGCGCTCAAGGCTGTTCGTTTGGGGCAACGCTCTCGGACTGCTCCTCATAGCGACGCTTCTTCTTTTCATCCCGGCCGCATTCGCGCCCATTGCCTTCCTTCTCCAGTGGTTGAAGGTGTCAAATCTCAAGCGTCAGCTTGACGCGAACGCATAGTGAGGTAAACTGAACGTGTTTTCTTCCTCCGTGGAGAAACTTTCTTGCTTTAGCCCGCTGCTCCCTGATGTGCGACATTAAGGGAACGGCGGGCGCTTTTATGCCGATTCTCGCAACCTATATAGCGGCGCAAGCGGAACATCCCGCCCGCGCCGCTTTTTAATTAACGCTCGCCATTCTCCTTGTTCGGTTCCGGGCGTTCCTGCGCAGGTGTCTGTTGCGCTCGCTGGGAACCGCCGCTTCCGGCGTTCCCGCCGTTCTTCTTCCCTTTCGGCATGACCGTTGAGGATACTTCCGCCCTGAGTTCATCGGCTCCGCGCCAGCAGGCGAGAATCAGACGCTTAACCTCCGAATCGTCCGCGATATCCGAATCGGGGCGCGGGAGTTTCAGCTTTGGGATATCCGCGATTTCCATGCCCTCCATGCCGCGTATCTCCTTGCGGTACTTCTGGTAGACGCTTCTAATTTGCGCAAGGTACTTCTCCTTCGTTTCCGTTACCATCGCCTTTTGCTGCTCGATATTCCTCTTCTCCGCAACGGCTGCGCTTCCTTCAGCATGGATGAATTTCGCCACATTCGCCGTGAACGCAGCTTCCAACCCCTTCGTTCCGAGGTCTGCATCGAGCTTCGCCACGGAGAAGGCATAGCGGTTGTTGTCCGTGTCGGTAACGTACATACGCCCCCTCTTGAACTCCGTGTCAACGCCCCATGATTCCAAAAGCTCGCGGTAATCATAGATGTTCTCCGCTTCCCCGGCGGCGATACGGCACAGCTCTCGCAAGTTCGTCTTATAGGAGTCGATGCCGCGTGCCGCAAGTTCCTTCTCGATACGGGACGGTTGCTTCTTATGGACGGAGGAATTGCGCTCGCCCTCCACGACCTGTTTCAACCCCCACTCGTGGTCGAGGTCGCGGATGCGACTGGCGCGTTTCACCTTGGCGCGTTTCCCGCGCCCCTCATCGAGCCGCTTGCCCGTGGAGAGGTCGGTACGGTTGATGACGATATGGACGGCATAGCGATGGGTCTTGTCCGCCTTGCAGTATTCGTTGTGAAGCGCCATCACTATCTGCTGGTTGCCCTTGAAAACGGAAATCCGGTGGAGAGCCGCATCATCCGAAAGCGCCTGCAAGTCTTTTGTGACACGACAGGATACGAACGTGTGGACTTCCATTCGCTCCGCCATCTCTCCACGAAGTACAAACTCAAACTGACACAGGGCGATATTAAATCCGTCCAAGGAGATACTGGTCACGCCGAAGCCCAGATGGTGACAGACGTTTACTCGGAAATTGAAGACGAGAACCGGCGTGAGAACGCGGCTCGCATGGAAGCCGACTTCTACAGTCCTACCGCCAAAAATGGGAAATCATCAGCAACAGAGGATATCGGCGAAGCTCTGGCAGCTATCCTTAAGAACCTGTCACCTGAGCAACTTTCAGCTCTTGTCTCCGCTGCCCGTTAGCAGTGGTTGTTAGCAAATCGTCCCAAATGTTGTGCCAGACACACAGGTAGATGTTTTTTGTTAGCAAACAATAGAAACGGAAAAACGGAAAGACGGCTATACCGAAAACTGGAATGCCAGTCGAAAACGGTGTAGCCGTCTAAAAAGGAAAAATGCCGGAAACCCTTGAAAAATCAGGCTTCCGGCGATTTTTACCACACGTCCCAGACAGGAATCGAACCTGCGGCGTTTCGCTTAGGAGGCGAACCCTCTATCCTACTGAGGTACTGAGACACATCATATTCAGTTAGCAAAAAGTCTTCGTTCCTACAACCGCTTAGGAGGCGAGTGCTCTATCCAGCTGAGCTATGACGACACATGCCGCAACCCTTTAATTTTACTGAGTTTCTGAGATTTTTCCCAACGGCTATATTATTGTAACATTCCTATATCTGAAAATCAAGTGACGATGATCCTATTATTGCCTATTCGAAAGTCTCTACTTCCACCCACTCGTTCCTCGTATCTTCATCCCAGATCATCAGATGGATTTTGGATTCGATACCGTCTTTTGCATATACAAATGGTTCTTCTTTCAGCATCTCAACATGCTTTCCATTCTGTAATAATTCTGTTTTTCTCTTCTGCGCTTTCTTTTTCAGGTCATTTATGTGCCGTTCTTCATCTTTATCGAACACTCTATTCCCAAATTTCGCGGTAGCCAGTTTTAGCTTATGATCGATCAATTCTACCACTGTAGAATGTGCAGACGTATGCAACATTCTAGCAATTTTCTTTGCTACCGCTCTTTTTGGGTAAAACTCATATATTTTCAACCAGCGAAGCAGACTTTTATCATCTGCTTCTTTCCCGAGACATTTCATTTCTTCCACAGCTTCATCCGATACTTGCCACCAGTCATATGACGGAACCAGGTATTTATCAGGCACAGCGGGGTATGAACAGTAATTTAACGGTGGAAATTCAGCAAGATATGATAACTTTACTTCCTGTTCTGTGCAGTACTCTTCACCCAGATATTCTCGTTTATCGCGCAGGATGGCAATTCTATACTCTAATTGTCTCAGATATTCATATCCCTTTACCCAAAAATGTCCGGTTCCACTATAATCATATAAGTGTACCTCCAGCGTCAAATTCTGAAAAAACAGCGTACACACGGTCTCTCCCTGGTATACTGCAAGCACATATCTGCCTTCACTTTCATCCAGCCTTGCCTCCAGCTCTCCCTCATATTCTTTCAGATAAGTCCCAGTAAGTACGGCTTCCTTAAATACCAGAAAACTCTCAACTGCGTCATTCATCAGGTACACAAGACGGATATCTGAGGTTTGTTGTGACGATACCGCAGTATTTGGGACTAATAATTCAAACTGATTCTGAGATAACAACACATTTAATTTATCCAATGCATCCTGAAATGGAAATTCGTATTGCATGATCTAATTCCTACCTGTATAAAATCTTCTTCATTTATACAACAAAACTCACCGTCCCGCAAGACGATGAGTCTGTTTTTTTCACATATCTCTTATTTGATTGCTTCAAATGCTGCATCCAGTGCTGCGATCAGATCTTCTGCTTTCTCGATACCGATTGACAAACGGATTGTATTTGGCTTAATGCCCTGCTCCAGCAGTTCTTCTTCTGTGCACTGGCTGTGTGTAGTAGTTGCCGGATGGATAACCAAGGATTTCACGTCAGCTACATTTGCAAGCAGTGAGAAGATTGCCAGGTTGTCAATAAATTTCTGTGCTGTAGCCGCATCTCCCTTAATTTCAAATGTGAAGATTGATCCACCACCATTTGGCAGATACTTCTTATACAGATCATGAGTCGGCTCTGTAGGAAGTGACGGATGATGTACCGCCTCTACCTGTGGATGTTTTGACAGGTAGTCTACAATCTTCAATGTGTTGCTTACATGTCTCTCTACACGAAGTGAGAGGGTTTCCAGGCCCTGCAAGAATATAAACGCGTGGAACGGAGAGAGGGTCGCACCAGTATCACGTAATATGATTGCTCGAATGTAAGTTACAAACGCTGCAGGGCCCGCAGCTTCTGCAAATGATACGCCATGGTAGCTAGGGTTAGCTTCGGAGATCCATGGATATCTTCCAGATGCTTTCCAGTCGAATTTTCCTCCGTCTACGATTACGCCGCCGATTGCTGTACCATGTCCGCCGATAAATTTCGTTGCTGAATGTACGACAATGTCTGCGCCGTATTCAATCGGACGGATCAGGTAAGGTGTTGCGAAAGTAGAATCTACTACTAGCGGAAGACCATGCTTATGAGCAATTTCTGCAATCTTTGCAATGTCAATTACATTGGAATTAGGATTGCCAAGTGTCTCTACGAAAATAGCTTTTGTATTTTCCTGAATGGCTGCCTCAAATGATCCCTCTACATATGGATCAACGAAAGTAGTAGTTACATTATTATTTAACGGTAATGTATGTGCCAGATAATTATATGTACCACCATAGATTGTCTTAGAAGCTACGATGTGTTCGCCAGATTTCGTCAGTGCCTGGAATGTATAGCTCAGTGCTGCTGCTCCGGATGCAACTGCCAGTGCTGCAACTCCGCCTTCCAGAGATGCGATTCTCTGTTCAAAAATATCCTCTGTAGGATTAGTAAGTCTTCCGTAAATGTTTCCTGCATCACGAAGTCCAAATCTGTCTGCTGCATGCTGTGAATCATGGAATACGTAAGATGTTGTAGCGTAGATTGGAACTGCTCTTGCATCTGTTACCGAATCTGCTTTCTCCTGTCCGATGTGAAGCTGTCTTGTTTCAAATCCCCAGTTTTTAGAATCGTTTATATTTGCCATAATGATTACCTCCTGAATATCTAAAATATTTTGTATTATCTTTTATGTGTTTCTCTCTTTGTTGTATTCATAGTAACATAGTAGGATTATACTGTCTAATATACAAAAAAAATACCGAGTTATAGTTTTATTTTATAACTCAGTATTTTATATTCATTCACTAATATTCAAATACTTTTTCAAATCTTCCACATACAGCACTCCCATTTTGCTGAGCAGAGTATTCTTTCTCGTGATATATCCAATCTCCATCACGCTGTTTGGATTCTGTTCATCATCCTGAAATGGTACAGCCACATAATCATTGCCGTTCAGCTCCTCACATATAATACCGGAACACAATGTGTATCCATTCAGTCCAATCATCAGATTCAGCATCGTAGCTCGATCATTTGCCCGAATCACCTGTGAATATTCATTCGTAGACAGAATCTCTTCTGCAAGATAAAACGAACTGTTATCACCCTGTTCAAATGACAGACACGGATATCCGTCTAACTGTTCAAAACTGATCGACTTTTCCTTTGCCAATGGATGATGTTTCCAAATATACACATATGCCTGACAGTCAATCAGATGATGGAACTCCAGTCCTGCCGATTTCATCATTTTACCAAGCGATTTGCGATTAAAATCACTGAGATACAGAATACCTATCTCACTCTTCATGGTACTTACATCCTGAATCACTTCCGCAGTCCTTGTCTCACGGATTGCGAATTCGTATTTCGACATATCGAATTCTTTCGCCATATCCACAAATGCTTTCACTGCAAATGAATAATGCTGCGTTGATACACCGAATTTCTTCTTATAAGATCCACCTTCACCATATTTTTCAAGGACAGTTTCATATTGTCCGTATATCTGCTTGGCATACAATAAAAACTCAGCCCCATCATTGGTCAGCGTAACGCCTCGCCCACTTCGATAAAATATCGTAATACCAAGTTCTTTTTCCAGTTCCTTAATCGCATTCGTCAGCGACGGCTGCGATACATACAGCTTCTCGGCTGCTTTATTCATAGACTTCGTTTCTGCAATTGTAATAATGTAATTCAGCTGTGTAAGTGTCATAAGTCAGTCCTCTTTTGAATCTTTATCCTTCCGTCTCAGTCTTTTTTCCTTTTGTATCATAGTCATCCAGAAAATTATATTTCATATCATCTTTGTGATATCCGATTACAGTATTCAGATTGATATTATGGATACTGTTGAATATATTCGTATCGATTACACTGCTGATATTTCTAAACTGCTCTACCAGCTCTTTCATCTCATCACGTTTTGACTTTCTGCCGCCTCCGCAGGTAGAACAATTCTCCGTAAAACGGCATGCACATTGGATAAACTGTAATTTGTTATAATCCCTCCACGCCTTGATCCCTTCTTCTTTTATCATATACATCGGTCGAATCAGTTCCATTCCTTCAAAATTCTGGCTATGAAGTTTCGGCATCATTGTCTCTATTTTCGCGCTATACAACATTCCCATCAAGATAGTCTCAATCACATCATCAAAATGATGTCCCAGCGCAATCTTATTACATCCCAGCTCTTTTGCCTTAGAATACAGATATCCCCGTCTCATTCTGGCACACAGATAACATGGATTCTTATCAATTGTTGCAACTGTATCGAATATATCTGACTCAAATACGGTCAGTGGAATTCCAAGTAACTTGGCATTATTCAAAATAATATTCCAGTTATCTTCATTGTATCCCGGATTCATTACCAGAAATACCACTTCAAAATTCACCTTTCCATGACGCTTCAGTTCCTGGAAAAGCTTTGCCATCAGCATGGAATCTTTTCCGCCGGAGATACAGACTGCAATCTTATCCCCTTCCTGTACTAACTGATACTCATTCAACGCCTTGGTAAAGGGTCTCCAGACAGATCTGCGGAACTTCTTAATAATGCTTCGTTCAATCTCTCTGGTACGCTCCGCAAGCTGTTCTTCCGAATCTTTCTGAACAAATCTGGTCAGCGTTAATTTCAGATATGACCGATATCCACCGGTGACATTACCGGCATCGTAACCATCTGCAATCAGATCCTGTACATACTCCAGGCTCCGCTCTCCGGTATGACACATCAGATAGATTTCCTTATCTTTATATAGTTCCAGTTCCGTCTTACGGTCTTCAAATTCTGCCATCGGAAGGTTGACTGCCCCCGGAAATGTACCTCTCTGGTACTGATCCTCAGGCCGGATATCTACGACAAGTATCTTGTCCTTATCCGCTCTCTCCAACGATTCAATGGTAATAGACTTCATAAAATGTTTCCTCCTCTTAAGCGTCAAAATACGACGGAGCACGAAGCTCCGCCGTTTTCAGATGTAATACATACCCTGTGCAGCCTGATTAGTCTGCTCTGCATGCTCTGTCAATTTCTTCAATGTCAGCTTATCCAGTATCCTGTGTACCTCTTCATTGATCGGATCGATGACCGTTTCCTGCACTGCAAGTGCTTCCGCCTCGCCCTTCTGACCGGGAGCAAGTCGCTCATCATCCAGAAAATACGATCCGTCAAGTGTAACTATGATGTCTGAAATTCGAATATATTCCGGATTACCAGCCAGAAAATAACCCCCCTGTGGTCCCTTGATGCTCTTTATAATACCAGCTTTTTTTAAAACTGAAAATATCTGTTCGAGATATTTGATAGAAATATTATTTCGTTCTGCTATTTCACACAAAGCACAGGGACTATCTGTATGTTCAGCCAGATCAATCAATGCTCTGATACCGTATCTGCTTCTTTTTGAAAAATTCATATATAACGCCTTTCAATTATTCTGTAAAGAGTGGAGTAGAGTAATATCTGTCTCCTGTATCCGGAAGAAGTGCTACAATTACTTTTCCCTTATTCTCCGGACGCTTTGCAAGTTCGATTGCTCCATGAAGTGCTGCACCAGAAGAGATACCTACCAGTACTCCTTCCTTCTTAGCAAGAAGTTTTGCTGCTGCAAATGCATCTTCGTTTTCAGCTTTGAAAATTTCATCATAGATCTCTGTATTCAATACATCCGGTACGAATCCCGCACCAATTCCCTGAATCTTGTGTGCTCCTGCTTTACCCTCAGAAAGTACTGGTGAAGTAGCAGGCTCAAGTGCTATAACCTTCACATCCGGATTCTGTTCTTTGAGGTACTCGCCTGTACCTGTCAGTGTTCCACCTGTACCTACGCCAGCGATAAAGATATCTACCTTACCATCTGTATCTTTCCAGATTTCAGGACCCGTAGTAGCTTTGTGTACTGCCGGGTTAGCCGGATTCACAAACTGTCCGGGAATGAAACTTCCAGGAATCTCTTTCGCAAGTTCTTCTGCCTTAGCGATTGCTCCCTTCATACCCTTAGCACCTTCTGTCAGCACCAACTCAGCACCATATGCTTTCAGGATGTTTCTTCTCTCAACACTCATTGTCTCCGGCATTGTCAGGATGATTCTGTATCCCTTTGCCGCTGCGATAGATGCAAGACCGATTCCTGTATTACCTGATGTAGGTTCGATGATAACGGAACCTTCTTTCAACTGTCCCTTTGCTTCTGCATCTTCGATCATTGCCTTCGCAATTCTGTCCTTTACACTTCCGGCCGGGTTAAAGTACTCAAGCTTAACAAGTACCGTTGCTTCCAACCCAAGTTCCTTCTCGATATTAGTTACCTCTACAAGTGGTGTATTTCCAATTAATCCCAGTGTTCCCTGATAAATATTTGCCATGATATATCTCCTTCCAAGTCTTTATATTTTCTTGTCTTGTTTGCTATGGCTGTATATTATCACTAAATACCTACTGAGTCAATAGGTTTTATAGGTTTTTATTGAAATTTTTTTTTACGAACTATATAATAGACATATTAACGGAGGTAATATCCTATGATTTCAACAAAAGCACGTTATGCATTAAGAGTAATGATCGACCTGGCTGAACATCAGGATGCTGGATATATTCCATTAAAGGACATTGCAGCACGCCAGGAGATTTCTGAAAAATATCTTGAGATTATTATCAAGATACTGGTAAAAGGAAAAATGTTAAAAGGACTTCGTGGTAAGGGAGGCGGATATATTCTTACCAGAGAACCATCTGAATATATCGTTGGTGACATCATCGAATTAACCGAAGGTCCACTTGCTCCCGTTGCCTGCTTACAGCCGGATGCTGAAGTCTGCAATCGCAAAGACATCTGCGTAACCCTTCCACTCTGGGAGAAATACTACGCGCTGGTTTATGACTTCTTCTTTCACATTACACTGGAAGATGTGATAAATAATAATTTCTAAGCAGACCTAAAAAGGGGAAATCGGCTAATGCCGATTTCTTCCCATTTTAAAGAAGAATAGAGATACCCCGTGGAAATGTGTGCTTCTTAGCATCGGCATATTCCACGGGGTATCTCTA
>NZ_QSDM01000039.1:0-8293 GCF_003464045.1 Dorea sp. AM58-8
CATGGGGGTTGTAGATAACGCAAGTAATGAAAACAACGAAAATACAAGGAGAAAGGCAACTGTTGTACCTACTAAAATAGAATATGTGTGAGAGGACAAGCCTTTCCGTAATGTAGACGTTCAGAAATGAGCGTCTATTTTATACTAAAAACACAATAAAAATCTGATTATCCGCTAAAACACAGTATCTATCAGCATTTTCAAGGAAACAAACACATCAATTTACTACTTATTTACTATTAACGAATGAGCCTTGATACGCAAGTTTTCCTAGATATGCAAAGATATGGTACAGCACATCAGTATTGAAACAAGAAAAAATTGAATAACTCATAGACTATGGAACGCCTAAAATGACGTTCCTTTTCTATTTCCAGCCGTTCTTATTGGACGGCTATTTTATTACCTAAAATGAAAGGAGCATTAGATTTATGAAAAAGATATTAAAGCGATTGTGTACGGGCTTCTTAGCTTTTGCAACTGTCGTTACTGCTTTACCGAGTACACCCGTTCATGCAGAAAACAAGCAATACTGGACGGAAAGTGCAGAGCGTGTCGGTATCATTGAAAAAGTAATGAATGACGGTTCTATCGGTTCGACATTCAATGAGGGCATGATGAAAGTTGAGGGCGAAACTGCCTATTGTATTGACATCAATACAGATTTTAAGAATGGCTACAAGACCAGAACTGACGCAAGCTCACGCATGAGTGCCGACCAGATTTCAGATGTGGCGTTATCCTTAGAGTATGTCAAACAGTATAGCGAAGCTCACAAGGAACTGAACTACAAACAAGTTTATCTGTTGGAACAATGTGTTGTCTGGCAGAGATTGAGCGTACATCTTGGCTGGCAATGTGATAACGTGCGAGCTTCTTATGATGAAATTCCAAAGGCTACGCAGGACGAAGTTTTCGCTGGTGCAAAAGCCTTTGTCAAAGAGAATAAAGGACGCTATGAATGTGGCGGTTATATCTACTCTGGCGAGGGGCAGGAATTAGGGCAATTCTGGGCGAAATTAAATGTCGGAAATGCGAAACTGCAAAAGACTTCCAGTAATACCAGCATTACAGACGGTAACGGGAACTACTCAATCGCTGGTGCAACATACGGTGTCTTTGCTGATAAGGACTGCACGAAACAGCTTGCCACCCTTACGACTGATGAAAACGGAAATACAGATGTTGCAGAGGTAAAAGCAGGCACAGTCTATATCAAGGAATTATCCGCACCAGCAGGATATAAAGTAGATAAAACTGTATATTCCTTAAAGGTTGAAGCTGGAAAGACAGCGACTTTGAAAGTATCAGATACACCAAAAGTAACAGACACTTTGATTGAGCTTTTCAAGATTGATATGGAAACACAGAAAGTCAATCCGCAGGGAGACGCTTCTTTAGCAGGTGCGGAATTTACATGGAAGTATTATGCTGGCTTCTACAATAAAGACAATCTCCCTGCCGAAGCTACTCGTACATGGGTTACAAAGACAATCGCTGAAACAGACAGCGACGGGACAACCCACTACATCACAAAATTAGCGGACGCTTACAAGGTGTCTGGCAACAACTTCTATATGCAGGACGGTAAGGCGGTTCTTCCACTTGGAACGCTAACTGTTGAGGAAACAAAAGCTCCAAACGGCTACTTGTTAGACGGTGCATATATGCAGGCTGGCGATAAGTCCGAACAGATAAAAGGCTTATACCTTACACAGATTACCGAGGACGGCGACCTTGCCGTACTATCTGGAAGTAACCAGTTTTCCGTATCTGACAAGGTTATCCGTGGCGGTGTGAAAATTCAGAAACGAGATTTAGAAACGGGCGATACAAAGCCACAAGGAAGTGCCACTTTGAAAGATACTGCTTTTGACATCATTTCCTTAAATGATAATTCTGTTTTGGTTGAGGGCAAGCTATACAAGAAAAATGAAGTCGTAAAAACTATTCGTACAGATATTGAGGGTATCGCTTCTACTTCTTCTGACCTCTTACCTTATGGAAAATTCCGTATCGTTGAAGGTGAAGCTCCCGACGGTTACTTAACTGACGGTGCAAAACCGATTGATTTTGCAATCACAGAGAATGGAAAAATCGTGGACTTAACCGACGAAGCCCACTCTATCTATAATCAGATTAAGCGTGGAGATATTGAGGGCGTGAAAATCGGTGCAGGTACACACAAGCGTCTTGCTAATGTTCCCTTTAGGATCACAAGCAAGACGACGGGTGAAAATCATGTAGTGGTAACTGATGATAACGGGCAATTCTCCACTTCTGCTGAATGGGCTTCTCATAAGCACAATACAAACGCAGGAAAGACCAGCGAGGACGGTGTGTGGTTTGGAACTTCTGAACCAGACGACAGCAAGGGTGCGTTACCTTATGATACTTACATCATTGAAGAATTACGCTCTGAAAGCAACAAGGGTTTTGAGCTTATCCCACCTTTTGAAATCGTGGTATCAAGAAATAACCTTGTGGTTGATTTAGGGACTTTGACTGATGAATACGAAAAAGAAATCTCTATCCATACCACAGCGACCAGCAAGGACGGCGAAAAGACTATCCTTGCAGGAAAAGAGGTAACAATCGTTGATACTGTCAAAGTAGACGGACTTACAAAAGGCACAAAGTATCAGTTAAAAGGCTGGCAGATGTTAAAGGAAGAAAACGCAGAACTTCTTATTGACGGGAAACGTGTAGAAAACGATTATACCTTTGTCGCTGATGATGAAGAAATGAAAGTGGAAATTTCCTATACATTCAATGCGTCTGCTTTAGGTGGCAAAAACCTTGTTACCTTTGAAGAATTGTATGATTTCAGCAATCCAGACGAACCCGTAAAAGTTGCGGAACATAAAGACATTGACGACGACGGGCAAACGGTACTTATCACAGAGCGTATCATCAAAATTCATACGACTGCTACCGATAAGGACGGCAACAAAGAGCTTGAAGCAGGAAAAGACGTTACAATCATTGATACCGTAACCTTAGAGGGCTTAGAAGTCGGTACACAGTACAAACTTGTGGGCTGGCAGATGTTGAAAGAAGAAAATGCAGAGCTTCTTATCAATGGGAAACGTGTGGAAAGTGATTATACGTTTACTGCTGACAGCGAAACTATGAAAGTGGAAGTTGCTTTTACGTTTGACGCTACTTCCCTTGACGGCAAACAGCTTGTAACTTTTGAGGAATTGTACGATTTAAGCAATCCAGACGAGCCGAAGAAAGTTACCGAGCATAAGGATATTGAGGATAAGGGACAGACGATTACCTTTAAGGAAAAGCCAGAAGAACCAGAGAAACCCGAAACACCACCGACACCAGAAAAGCCTAGCAGACCTAGCGATAGTCCCAAAACGGGCGATAACACCAACCTTTACGGACTGCTTGCACTTCTTATGACTTCTGGTGCTGGGCTGGCAGGTATCTTCTTCTACAAACGCCGTAAAATGAAGAAATCATAAGGCGGTAACGGTATGATGAAAGAAAAATCACGCTCTCCGCCGAAGCTGTCAAACGGCAGACTTTTGCTTATTCTGGCTTGTCTGCCAACAACCTGCAAGAACACGGATAGTCAAAGGTGCGTAAGCATTGACTTTACCCTTTACTATCTGGGGGATTGCTGGTACTTTTCGAACCGCCAGAATAAGAAATCACAATCAATTTATTAAAAATAGAAAGAAACGAGGTAAAACAATATGGAAATGAAATATGTCGTGCCAGATATGGCACAGTCTTTTGGAACTCTTGAATTTGCAGGCGAAAGTGAGCCAGTCTTTGAAAGAGATAAAAATAACCGCAGGGTTTTAGCAAGACGAAGCTTTAACCTTTATTCTGACGTACAGAAAGGCGAAAATGTTGTCGTGGAAATTCCCGTGCAGGCTGGCGAAAAGAAGTTCCAGTATGAACAGAAAGTAAAACTTGTCAATCCGAAGTTATACGGCAGAGGTTATGCAATCGGGGATATGGGACATACCGATTATGTGTTAGTTGCTGATGATATTGTAGCAGTTGAAGAAAAGTAAAGGAGTGAAGAATTTATGAGATTATCAAACGGGTTTGTTATTGACAAAGAGAAAACATTTGGAGAATTAAAATTTACAGCGGTGCGTGATGTATTCTTGCAGAATGAGGACGGGACACCGAGTACCCAGCTTAAAAAGCGTATCTATGATTTGAAGTGCAGTCTGCATGGTGGAATTATCCCCGTGTCTGTACCGCCAGAAGTGCCGTTAAGGGAATTTCCGTACAATGCAGTCGTGGAGCTTGTCAATCCAGTAGCCGATACGGTATCACGAAAAACTTATACGGGTGCAGATGTGGACTGGTATGTAAAGGCAGAGGATATTGTGTTGAAGAATAAAGGCAACCAGAATGCAGGCAATCCACAGAACCATGCACCGCAGGGACAGCAGAAAAAATAAACTTACGAAATAGATTTTCATTGTAGCGGATATGTGGAACTGTTATAATATAGGTATCAAGATAGTATAAAGATAAGTAATCATCAAAAAAACAAATAGGAGGTATGATAAATGATAAACAGTAAAAGTTTAACAATCGTAACCATATCAACAATTTTATTTGGAATGCTTTCAAAATGGTTAGTAGGAATACCTTATATGTCTTTGAAACATTTTGACTTGTATTTTGTAATATCATTTATATTATGGGCGATTTATTCTACCTCTTTATATGTAGCTAGTAAAATCAAGTGCAATGGAAGTAATAATTTTATAAAGATAAGTTGTCAAGGTTTTATTTTTGGGATAATTGCTTCATGTCTGAAAATAGGAATAGATTCACTTGTACTGTTAATGGTTGAGAAAACAAATAATCAAATACTTTTGACTTTTGCAATGGAAATAGTGATATTACTTTTTGGGAGCCTGATGATATTTGCACTTATGAAGTTACAAAAAAACAAGTTTACATGGGATAAGTCCTTAAAAAAAGTTACAATTATTTTAGGTTGCTTAATAGGTGTTTATATTATTACTTTCTTTTCTCTTAATTCTAAATACCAGACATTAACACAATATACAGATGTGAATGCTTTAGCAAAAAGCGGAAATATAAACTTGAATACTTTAATGGAAATGGAAAATATAATGCAGTACAGCAAAACTTTCACAATGTTAAGTGTAATTGTCTTTGTGGTGTTTTTTATTGGATTGTGGTTTATGTTACATAATACAACTTCAAATGCTGAAAGGACTGATTAACATTATGGAAACAAGCTGGAAAAAGATTATTCTGCGTTTTTGCATTATTGTGATTATTATATTTTCTGCCAGTTATGTCGTTGGTGAATATCGTGAATATAAGGAACAACAGGAAATCGGTACACAACTTGAAAGAGAGGAAGTAAGCACTGAGGTAAGAAACGAAGTTTTAACTGGTAAGGCAGGAGTAAAAGACAAATTATTAGGTTATGAAGATGTTAATTTAACAAGATTGTATATTTATGTTCACGCTTATAATCAAATGGTAGAGGAAGATGAACGAATTATAATTGATGATGTAAATTCTAATAAAGAGAATGAAATAGGAAATATAGATGGATTATCAAAAGAATTTCTATACTCTTCTTTTTCTGACAATTATGATATTAAAGAATATATGAATGCAAAGTTACCTTTTGACTATTTTGAAGAAGATAGAGAAACTACTCATCATATTGATGCTATTGAAACATTTATATATAGAGTTGCTAGTGGTCGTCTAAATTATGAAGAAAAAGTGAAAGATTATGAGTATCAAATAAGACTATTAGCTAATGAGTATATGGCTGAAAACCCAGAAATTAAGTGTGAACTTAATGAATATGGTAATGTTGAAATTTATGATTTATCTATTGAACAGGTAAATGAATTAATCAGAAAATATGATTTGAAAGAATTATATGGCGTAGAATATCAGATTGACGATGATGTTATGTTGAAGTCTTGTGATGAACATTAATCATTTTCACTATTATTTCAAAAGCAGTTAGTCTTAGGATTGACTGCTTTTTTCGTACCTAGAAAGGAGTGATTGATTTATGCAAAAGATTTGGAACAAAGGACACCGTATCAGAGCCAGCGACAAACATCTTGTTTACCACTTTTCCATAGGGACGCTTCTGTTTGTATTTGTGGCGGTTCTTCTGCTACTCAATATGAAACAGCTCATGCGTACCGATTGGGAGCATTTCAGCTTGTTAGAGAACAGCTTGACGCTTTCCCCTTACAACTTCATAACCATACTGATAGCGACTGGTGTTTGTGCATTGGTCGCTTTTCTGTATTACCGTTTTTGTTATGACAGTTTCAAGAAGCTCCTGCACCGTCAAAAGCTGGCAAGAATGATACTGGAAAATAAGTGGTATGAAGCCGATACCGTACAAGACAGCGGTTTTTTTACTGACCTGCAAAGCAGATCAAGGGAAAAAATCGTCTGGTTTCCAAAGATTTACTATCAAATGGAAAAAGGCTTGCTTCATATCCGCTGTGAAATTACACTGGGGAAATATCAAGACCAGCTTTTACGGTTAGAGGATAAATTAGAAAGTGGCTTGTATTGTGAGCTGACCGACAAGACCCTGCATGACGGTTATATCGAATATACCCTGCTTTATGATATGATAGCGAACCGCATTACCATTGATGAAGTACGGGCAGAAAACGGCAGTCTTAGACTGATGAAAAATCTTGTCTGGGAATATGACGCACTCCCCCACGCTCTGATTGCTGGTGGAACGGGTGGCGGTAAAACCTATTTCCTGCTGACGCTCATTGAAGCACTACTACATACCAACGCTGTCCTTTATATCTTAGACCCGAAGAACGCTGACCTTGCGGACTTGGGAACAGTTATGGGAAATGTGTATCACACCAAAGAAGAAATGATTGATTGCGTCAATGCCTTTTATGAGGGCATGGTACAGCGAAGTGAGGAAATGAAACGACACCCGAACTATAAGACGGGCGAAAACTACGCCTATCTGGGACTGCCACCCTGCTTTCTTATCTTTGATGAATATGTAGCATTTTTTGAAATGCTGGGGACGAAAGAAAGTGTGAGCTTACTTAGCCAGTTAAAGAAAATCGTTATGTTAGGACGACAAGCAGGTTATTTCCTTATCGTTGCCTGCCAGCGTCCAGACGCAAAGTATTTCTCGGACGGTATCAGAGATAACTTCAATTTCCGTGTGGGACTTGGGCGTATCAGCGAATTAGGTTACGGTATGCTGTTCGGTTCAGATGTGAAAAAGCAGTTTTTTCAGAAGCGTATCAAGGGGCGTGGCTATTGTGATGTGGGGACAAGCGTGATAAGCGAATTTTACACGCCTTTAGTCCCGAAAGGACATGATTTTCTACAAGAAATCGGCAGACTGGAAGAAAAAAGGACTGCAAGCAATGAAAGCTGACAGTCCTACTTCAATTTCAATATGTCGTTTGGGGAACATTCCAGAAAATCACAGAGCTTTGCAAGGATTGTGAGGTCAATTCTGGAAACTTTGTTCTTGCAATAGTTATTAAGCTGTGTCCGCTGTAATTTACACGCTTCACAGACTTTGTTTTTACTGATATTCTTCTCTTTCAAAAGATTTTTCTAAATCAATATATACCTGCATACGCTGTACCTCGTCTTTTCTTTGAATTATAAGATACAACTGTATTGATAAATAAGATGTATTACCGTAGACTGTATTATAATACACCCTATAAGAAAGGACAGTAACAGTATGTGCAAAAAGAGAAAAATAATAACAATCTCGGTACTTTTTGTGCTGGCATTGACGGTTTCCTATCTGCAATGGGGACGTGAGATTGATGTAGCAGGAAGTATGAGGACTTCATCAGAAA
The DNA here is from genome assembly GCF_003464045.1 of Dorea sp. AM58-8. Classification (NCBI taxonomy): domain Bacteria; kingdom Bacillati; phylum Bacillota; class Clostridia; order Lachnospirales; family Lachnospiraceae; genus Dorea; species Dorea sp. AM58-8. Next base: position 7,863 of record NZ_QSDM01000039.1, read on the forward strand.
ACTTCCATGAAGAACACGTTACCTTTACGCTCAACCGTCTTGTTATAACAGACAAAGAAAAGTGTGCAGAGGAAATCATCAAAAAATGCAGGGAGAATGATTTTGCTTCTACTCTGTTCAGCTATGATGTGGCAAAGCCAAACGCTTTATATGGTACGGTGTACCGTTCCCGTTTTTCCATGAAAGGACATAAGCCTTTGTTTCACTTCCGCTATACGCAGACAGCGGACACGCTCGGTTCATACAACATTGTTGATGATCCAGAAGCGTTCACGCTGGTAATCGAATAACGCAAGGCAGGACGGGACGGCGACGTGCGAAGCGAAAGGCGACGGCACGGACTAGCCGTTGCTGGTGTGGCGTAAGCCACGCCAGCAGGTAAAACCCCTCGGTATCTAACAGAGGGGTACGTTTGCAAATAGACAATAGAC
>NZ_QSDM01000004.1:0-206647 GCF_003464045.1 Dorea sp. AM58-8
AATGAGGTGCGGTTGGGGACCTTATTTTCGTAGGACCTTTGAGGTCCAAGCCGGTAATAGTCCCTTACAGGGACAGAGCAAACCACCAGCTAAGCTGGTGGTGCTGATTGATCATCCTGCTATATTCCTCATAAGAAGTAATTTCATCAGCAACATCTTAACACGATGGCTCCCAGTGCCAGAAAAACTCCATAATAACCACCTGAACAGCAGCATATAATACGCAATATCTCGATAGTGAGAAAGAGATAATGTATAGCAAGCAGAAACAGCATCATGTATAGATTAGATTGCGTAAAGAAGAAAGGCTCTCTAAAAAGCAGAATTGCTATCAACGCCCAGCTCATGGTATAATCTTCACAAAGTTATGATTCAGGCAAAGAATGAGGAAAAAGTGAGGATATCATCTATGAAGAACAGGATAATGCGGATAGCAATGACACTGAGCATGCTGATAATTCCGGCTCTGGTGACAGGGTGCGGATATTCCGAAAAGCAGATTCAGCAGGAGTTAAGCTATCAGGAACCGGATCAAAAAGAACTGCATGAGGAGTATCAGTATCTGGCGGAGGTCAATGAGGGCGACGGGGTTGCAACAGGACTGATCAATGAATATGGAGAATGTGTAGTTGCATGTATGTTTGATGAGATTACCATGGGGATGACGGATGATGGATTCCGGATCCTTGCGTACAAGTCTGTTTATACGGATAAGCAGGGTGAATCAGAAGCATATAGGTATTATGTGCTGGATGAGAGAGGTCAGATACTGGAGGAGCATGGAGAAGGAATCGAAGAAGAGGGCGGCGGCTATTATGACGGAGAGGCACTGCTGGAAGAGATGGATAATTATACGCCGGTAGAGGTGGAAGATGCTGTTTCTGAAGAAGCAGAAGAAGAGACAGCAGAGGCTGATTCTGCTCCGACAGATGTCGAGATTGTTACAACGGACGATGGCGATTATGAGCTGGTGGATCAGAGTGGAAAGGTATTGATATCAGATGAAGATGTAAGCGGCATGGGAGTGTCTGACATTATAAGTATGTATTTTACCAGGGACGGGAAGTATGTGATCGCAGATACCGGCAGCATGTTATATGATGAAGACGAACTGCCGATCGGTGGTAATGTGCTATTTGATCTGGAGGGCAATGTGAAGCGTTCTAATGATTATGAAAGCATTTCATATGGCGGTGACAATGGGTGGCTATGTGTGCATAACAAGAAGACAAATCAGACCGTATACCTGAACAGTGATCTTAAGACAGAATTGGATCTGGGGGATGCCTATGGAGCAGCCGGTGATTTTAAGAAATGCCTGCGGCGGCAGTAAGCTTATCCATGCACATATGATTGGATAAGGCAATCACCCGGCCGACTCCCAGTACAGCCAGTGCTGTTCCAAGACCAATGCCGATCAACTTATGGGCAAACAGCAGACCGATTCGTGTGATTTGTTTTATTAGTTATTCCTTCCTTTCATTTTTGCTACAGGGTCATCCGTCACATGAGGGTGTTCAAAATGAGAGCGGTACTGATCAATCTGTTCTTTGAACAAATGAATAGCAGCTGTAGCATCCCGGTTACGGATGTATTCCGTTGTCTGGAGCAGAGACTGATAGGTGTGTTCTCTGCCGATAAATTCACAGTAATCTGTCCAGGCGGTAATGGAAGCGGTAAAGAATGCATTCATAATCATGGGTGAAATGCAATTGCCACTAAGTGAGACGATAGCTCTCCGGTAGAGAAACAGCGTGTTAGCAAAGCTTTCGATATCTGCATCGAGGGTTTTTTTCATGTCACCTTGCAAGATTTCCAGCCGGGCAATGTCATCTTCCGTGCGAGAGGCACAGAGAATCTCCAGAGCCGGACATTCCAGATAAATACGCACATCCAGAAGACTGGTAATCATTTTCGGATCCAATGTATCACCGCGATAGCGGATGACGGCAAGAAGTGTTTCCAGATTACCGGTAAACGTATAATCTGCTACGTAGATGCCTTTTCTCGATATTACGTCCAGAAAGCCGATCCGCGCAAGTTCCCGGATACCATCGTGGACGATGGTCTTGCTGATATTCATCTCATCTGCAAGCTCCCGCTCAGTAGGAAGCTTGTCCCCAGGCTTCAGTTCGCCCGAGAGAATCATCTCTTCAATCTGGGAAATGAATAATTCTTTAATGGATAAGGTGTTGATTGCTTTAAATTTCATAGTGGTCACGATCCTTTTCAGTTGATAAGTTCAAGGTAGCAGAGGGATAAGGAAAAGTCAATAAAAAGTGGTCTGACCACGACCACACGAAGGAGTCATGTCCGGATATGCTGTTCATTTTTAAATTGTTTTCTGCTTGTGTAATTATACAAATGAGGTGGTGGAAAGGTTACAAAATAAATTTGAGAAATAATTTGTATCTTTCTTGATTTGCTTGAATCCTGCTGTTAGATATGTTATAGTTGAGTCATAAAAGAGAACAACCGCCCACAAGGTGGGTTGACCTCTGGGAATAGTAGAATTACCACCCTTTTACCGGTCAAAGTTTCGGGGTGGTTTTTCTATGCTTTGATGCGTTATTTGCTAAACATAAAAATGAATGTTAGCAATGCAAGTATGAACATTCCAAAAGCCATAAGGTCTTTGAAATCAAAAATATATACTAAAAGTAATAAAAATGAAAAGAACGCTTTTATAGCGTTCTTTTTGTGTAATAAGACAGCCGGTGATTATATCGATAAATTTTATTAACAAATCTTGGTCTGACCACGACCAGAAAAAAATCAGACAAAACTTTGTATGGTCTGTCAATTTACAAAGGCCCTGATTTGTTAGAAAATAGACAATATAAGATAGTGTCGAAAATTGCGACATTAGAGTGCGGTGTAATTAATCATTCAATACAGCAAATGATTCAGATACAGAGGAAGGGAGAGCAGCATATGGAATCAAAGATTATTGCAATGGCTGGAAAGGGAGGCGTAGGCAAGACCTCACTGGCGGCATCGATGGTGAAGGTATTGGTATCAGCATTTCCGGACAAGAAGATTCTGGCGATTGATGCGGATCCGGCGGTGGGATTATCGACAGCGCTGGGTGTAGATGTGGAGATCACCATTGATGACATCCGAAAGGAAGTTGTAGCAACAGCAGAAGATGGCGATACCAAGACAGCGGTAGAGCTTTTAGGGGAAGCCAGATACCGGATCATGGATGCGCTGGTGGAACAGGATGGGTATTCATTTATCGCGATCGGCAGACCGGAGGCAGCAGGATGTTACTGTAAGATCAATACGTACCTAAAAGAGGTTATTCGTATCCTGTCATCAAATTTTGATTATATCGTGATTGATGGAGAGGCGGGAATCGAGCAGATTAATCGGAGAGTTATGGAGAAGGTAACACATCTGGTGCTGATCACCGATACCAGTCGCAAGGGTACGCAGGTTGTGCAGACAATCCGTAAAGTGGCTGATGAACTGGTAATGTATGAGCAGGCAGGTGTGATTATTAATCGAGTTCCGGACGAATCTATTGTCCAATATATGGATCTGGGAGATTTGCCGGTACTGTCCGTAATACCATCGGATTCATCGCTGGCAGAGTTTGATCTGAAGGGAGAAAATGTGTTCTATCTGTCAGACGATGCAGCAATTGTCAGGGGAGCGAGAGAAGCATTGAAGAAGCTGGAGATACTGTAGCTGTTAAGTTCTGGAGATTAAAAGCGAAGAGGGAACGGGATGAAAGATTTAAAGCATTTGTATTTTTTTGAGAAGTTACTGGATGATGCCAATAACGAACTGGTGCGGGCAGCAAAGGACGAAGGAAGAGTGTGCGTGGGAAGTGTCTGCAGTCTGGTGCCGGAAGTGTTGTTAGAGCTGCCTGGAACATTTACGGTACGTCTGCGTGCACCGCGAACCGGCTCGATGGAGATGGGAACCTATTATCTGACGAGTTTCCTGTGCGAGTACAGCAGAGCACTGCTGGAGCGGGCGATTGAGGGTGGATATCAGTTTCTGGACTGTCTGATTGCGCCGGATGCGTGTGCGATGATCAATCGTGCAGTGGAAAATATGGAATTGCTTGAGACGATGACCAGCGAGAAATTTTTCTACCAACATATGGAGGTTCCGATGAAAGCGGATGACAATGGCTTATCCATCTATGTATCAGAATGTAAGAGAAAGATTCTGGCACCATTGCATGAAGTGTACGGCATCGACATTTCCGAAGAAGCACTCAGGAAGGCGGTAGAGAACCATAATAAGGTCTGTGAACTGATCAGCAAGATTGGCGAATTTCGGAAGGAAGAGAATCCGAGAATTACCGGATATGAGTATCATATGATCACGCTGGCATCGTATGTTTGTCCAAAGGATATGCTGGTTGATAAGCTGGAAGAGACACTGGAAGAGCTGAAGACCAGAGAGCCGGATACAAAGAAGAACTGGCGGGCGAAGGTCGTTATGGTCGGATCTGAAATTGACGATGTGGATATGATCCGCCTGGTAGAAGAGTCGGGAGCACTCGTGGTGGCTGACCGGTTCTGTTTCGGAGCAATGCCTGGCAGAGAAGTCATCGAATTGAATGACACGGAAGACGTAGTGACGCAGGTATGCAGACATTATATGTATGCCAGCCAGTGTGCACGTTATATGAATTCGGAGAAGATCAACGGCAGACGGGCTTACGTGGATCAGATCGCAAAGGAATACCATGCAGACGGTATTATTTACGAACAGATGAAGTTCTGTGATTATTGGGCATATGAGCGGATGGTTGGTTCGCATGTACTGCGAGAAGAATATGGATATCCGGTGCTGTCGGTTGACAGACCATATGCAATCGGATCTTCCGGACAGCTTCGGACGAGAGTACAGGCATTTGTGGAAAGTATCGAGATCAAGAAGATTCATAAGAAGCAGGGAGGTGCGAAGTAATGGGGAAAAAGATCGGAAGTGAGCACCTCGGAGACCTGTATCAGCCAGGGAAAAAGGTGCGGAAGCGCAGAGAGTGGCGCGGCGTGAAAGATACGCTCTACGATTACAGCAGATGGCTGCATAACATGGGCGTGCTCGGCAAATTCATGATGAATAAAAATAATGTAAAAGCATTTTTCCGTTACCGATGGATGGTTAATTATCTGGCAGTGCCGATGATGGTAGACCGCCATACAGCCGGACTCAGAGGCAATCATCTGCGGATCGCACATACGGAATATGATCTGGTTGTGGAAGATATTGCGAAGCTGATGCAGAATATGTTTCAGGCAGATAAGAACATTGGCAAGGATGAGGAATTATCGAAGAAGATCGTTATCCTGGATGAAAATGAAATGTCCCATCTGTTATGCGGATTCCCGAATCTGATCGGTCTGGGACGTGAGATTCCGGCAGTCTATGTCAGCGTACTGCTTCAGCAGGATGCTGTGTGTCCGTACATCGATGTGGCACAGGAATACGGCTTGTCCGGTGATGTCTGTCCGATGCCGGAAGCAGAAGCCGGCGTATCGATCGCGGATGACTTCCCGATATTTGGAGCATGCGCAATCCAGTGTAATACCACCTGCGACGGCAGCATGATGGGAAATGGCATTATGGCGAGACGTCTGGAAGGTGAGCATGGCATCCCGTGCTTCCAGTTAGCAGCGCCGATGCGTCATACGGAAGATGGCGTGCAGGAGTATGCGGCTCAGGAGATCCGCAATGCGATCAAGTTCATTGAAGACTGTACCGGAGAGAAATGGGACTGGGATGCGTATTTTGAATGTGCAAAGCGATTCAATGCGGAGACCAGAGAACGTCTGGAATGGCTGGATATGAGCACGACCGAGTATCCGCAGGTAATTGGAGCGAATCTGGCGTTGTATACAGAGACCGTGTACATGGCAATCGGTGGAAAGGTTCCTGCATTTTTAGATGCGGATAAGAAGATCACGAAGCTTGCCATGGATTCCTATAAGAAGAAAGAAATGATCGTGCCGGAGTACCGCCACCGCGCAATTATCTGGGGCGTACAGGCACAGTATTATACAGATTTCCTGCCGTGGCTGCAGAACTGTTGGGGCATTCTGCCACTGGTGGATATGTTGAGTCTGGTATCTACCAGGATGATCTCGGAGGACGATCCAGAACAGGCAATCTACGATATGGCTCATTTGTATGAAAATATGATTATGCGCAACCGTACGCATGGCGGTTACAAGGTACTGCTGGATGACCTCTGGAGATTCTGCGAGCAGTTCAATGCAGATATGGTCATTCTGTGGGAGCATATGAGCTGTAAGGCGCTTGATGGCATGCATGGCATGTTTGAGGAGCAGGCGAGAATACATGGAATCAAATTAATCTGGGCAACACACGATCTGATGGATCCACGAGTTGTGCCGAGAGCAAGTCTCAGACAGGATGTAAACCGTTACATGAGAAGCGTGCTCAGAGAAGAGCCGCTAGATCCGAGTCTGGAAGAGATCGACGACGGAAGTTCATGGTAGGAGGATGAGAGTATGAAATATTATGGAGGATGTGATTCCGGAAGTACCTATACGAAATGTGTGATTCTGGATGAGACTGGTAAAATGGTAGCAGACGTTACGTTAAGAAGCCGAATTAATTCCGTACTCAGTGCACAGGCTGCACTGGATGAGGCAGTGGCACAGGTGCCGGACCTTAAGAGTGCGAAGGATCTTGCTTATCTGGTAGGAACCGGTTATGGAAGAAATAAAGTACCGTTTGCAGATGAAAATATATCCGAGATCAGCTGCCACGCAATGGGCGTGCATGTGGCAGATCCAAGTGTCCGTTCGATCATTGATATCGGCGGTCAGGATGTCAAGGGAATCGCAGTAGATACCGATGGAACGGTATTAAACTTTGCTATGAATGACAAATGCGCAGCCGGAACCGGACGTTTCTTTGAGGCGATGGCAAAGGCATTTGAGATGGATCTGACAGAGTTCTCGAAGCTGGCACTTCGGGCAAAGAATGTGATTCCGATTACGGCACAGTGTACCGTATTTGCTGAGAGCGAGGTCATTTCACTGGTGGGTGAAGGAAAGCCGATGGATGAGATCGCAGCGGGTATTGAGTTATCGGTGGCAAAGAGATGTTTCGTAATGTCCAAGAAAGCAGGAGCCGTAGACCGGATCACATTGACCGGTGGCTGTGCGAAGAATGAAGGATTAAAGGCTGCGATTGAGAAGGTATTGAAACTGAAAGTTATCGATCTTCCGGTAGATCCACAGCTGATCGGAGCAATCGGAGCAGCTGAATTTGCAAGACAAAAGGGAGGCGCAGCATGAAAGAGGCAGGAAAGAAATTAAAAAAGATCTTAGGAATACTGGGAATTGCTTCAGTGCTGTTTTTTGTTGTGACGTTTATCGTATATTTTTTCAATCTGGATATGAAAGCGGCAGCAGCTCTGGAGCCGTATCTGGAGAAATGGCATGACCGTGTGCCAAGGGAGCGGAAGTTATAATGAGATTATATGACGAAGTAATCCATGAGAGTCTGCATCTTCTGGAAACGCAGTCTGGTAAGAAGCTTCGGACAGAAGCGGCAGGTTCCTGGAAAGATATCGGAAAAGAAAGCATGATCCTGCGCAGCGAGATGGCATATGAGCTGGGCGGAGATAATCTTCCTGCGATCGGAAGCCAGATGCTGACAGCAGATGCGGTATTGGTATCCGGAGATGAGATCTGGCTGTACGGAAAAGATCTGCCACAGATTCGAAAAAATACTGCATTTGCCAGACTTGCACTGGTGCGGGTGAAGGAAGATATCATGGGCGAAGGAGATGCCTTATATAATCAGATCCGGAGATTGGAATATACCAAATATCATATGTATCCGGAAGGGTATATGATGCGGATCTCTGCAGCCAGTGAGCGGGAGATGGTAAGAATCGGGAAGGATGCCCTGCGGAAAGGGCTGGATTTTGAAAAGATCGGAAATATGTTCCTCAGAGCTTACCACAAGAACCCGGCGGTAGAAGCTGTTAAGCTGATCTTCCTGACGATGGAGGATTTTCCATACCGGGAGCTGGAACGGCAGGTGAAGAAAGCAGAGCAGATCACCAGAGCAATCGATCATATATTAAAAGATATTGCCATGAACTGCCAGTCCTGTAGCCTTAAACAGATCTGTGATGAGGTAGAAGGTATGCGGGAACTGCATTTCGGAGCAGTTCAGGCACAATAATGATGAGATATTGAATGGGATGAAATGGGTGTAACAAAAAATAAGGAGGTATTGTAATGCCGGAATTAAGCAAAGCGGTTATCCCGCCGCATATGGGAGACAAAAGACCAAGTGAGAAAATCTTAAAGCTTGGAAGAAAGATTACAGATGTAGCAGCGCATAAGATCAAAGGAGTTACCGTTGATGATGCAGAGTACTGGGGACTGGCAGAGATCGTGACAGATGAGATGGCAGATGTGGCATTGAAGATGAAGCTGCGCCACCACTATAAGATTGAAGAGCTGTGGAAACTGAATAAAGTAGAAGAAAAGGATAAAGCACATTTCCAGGAACTACTGGATGAGATGAGTTACATCGGTCTGCTGGAATATGACTATGGCAATAATTATGATCACAACGGAGCGATTCCCGGACCATCTGACAGAAGATATTGTCTGCCGATGTTTGTACCGGGATCCGCAGAGTTATTTAACATGGAGGAAGGACCGGAGGGCAATAAGCGTCTGCGTGAGCATCCGGCACTGGCAAGCTTCTTTGAGCGCATGACATTTGTTCCGCTGGACGGTATTACGCATATGGTACCGCCAGGCGGAGCTGGTATCGGTATGCATGTAATACCGGTTGAAAAAGCAATCTCTATGGAGAATGGGACCATCGATCTGGAGCATATTTCCTACTGGTTAAAGAAATATGAAGGGCACATCGGTGTAGGACAGTGTTCCTGCCGTGCCAGCCGGAAAGCATTGGATGAAGGCTGTGCGGATGATGAGATGAATTGGTGTATCGGTGTGGGTGACTTTGCAGATTACTGCCGTGAGACAGGAAAAGGTCACGACATTACATACGAAGAAGCAATGGAAATCTTTCGCAAAGCAGAAGATAATGGCTTCGTACATCAAATTACAAATATCGATGGTGAGAATAAGATCTTTGGTATCTGTAACTGTAATGTAAATATCTGTAATGCGCTTCGTACTTCGCAGTTATTTAATACACCGAATATGAGCCGCAGTGCTTATACGGCAAAGGTAGAAAGGGATAAATGTGTTGCCTGTGGTAAGTGTGTGGAATACTGTCCGGCAGGAGCAGTCAAGCTTGGTCAGAAGTTGTGTAAGAAGGACGGAACAGAGGTGGCTTATCCGAAGCATGAATTACCGGATAAGCTGGTATGGGGCAAGGATAAATACGACGAGAATTACCGTGATAATAATCGTATCAACTGTTATGAGACAGGTACTTCGCCATGTAAGGCAGCCTGCCCGGCGCACGTAGCGGTACAGGGATATATCCGCAAAGCAAAAGAAGGTAAGTATCAGGAAGCATTGGCGTTGATTAAGAAAGATAATCCTTTCCCGGCAATCTGTGGACGTGTCTGCAATAAGCGCTGTGAGGCAGCATGTACCAGAGGAAGCATCGATCAGGCAGTAGCCATTGATGATATTAAAAAGTTTATCGCAGAACAGGATCTGCATAAAGAGACAAGATATGTACCGCCGGTAGTGATCGCTTCGAACCGTCTGACAGAATGGGATCAAAAGATCGCGGTTATCGGAGCAGGTCCGGCAGGACTTTCCTGTGCATTCTATCTGGCAACCAAGGGATATAAGCCGACCGTATTTGAAAAGAATGCGAGACCTGGAGGTATGATGACATACGGTATCCCATCTTACAAACTGGAAAAAGACGTCATCGAGGCTGAGATTGATGTTCTGAGAGATCTTGGCGTAGAGATCAAATGTGGCGTAGAGATCGGTAAGGATATTACGATTAAGGAACTCCGCGAAGACGGATATCAGGCATTCTATGTAGCAATTGGATGTCAGGATGGTAAAGTGCCGCCGATTCCGGGAAGTGACGCAGAAGATATTGAAATCGCAGTTGATTTTCTCCATCGGGCAACTGAAGATCAGACACAGAAGATGTCTGGCAATGTAGTTGTTATCGGTGGCGGTAATGTAGCGGTAGACTGTGCAAGAACAGCAGCAAGATTTGGCGGTGAACATGTGGCTATGTACTGTCTGGAGGATCGTGAGACGATGCCTGCATCTGCAGACGAGATCCGTGAGACGCTGGAAGAAGAAATCGCGATCGAGAACAGCTGGGGACCGAAGGAGATCCAGAAGGATGTCGATGGCAAAGTAAAAGCAGTTGTATTCCAGAAATGCATTTCCGTAAAGGATGCATCCGGCAAGTTCAATCCGCAGTATGATGAGAATGATACGATTACGGTAGCGTGCGATCACCTGATCTTTGCAGTTGGGCAGGGAATCAAGTGGGGAGATTTGCTGGAAGGCACCAAGGTAGAATTTTGGCACGGCAATTATCCGGTGGCAGATCCATTGACCTATCAGACCACAGAGCCGGATATCTTCGTAGGCGGAGATGTATACACAGGACCGAAGTTTGTAATTGATGCGATCGAGGCTGGTAAATGTGCAGCAGAATCATTGCACCGTTATGTACATACAGGTGCCAGCATGACCATTGGGCGTAACCGCAGAGACTTCCATGAACTGAATAAGGATGATATTATGGTAAATGGATATGACACCATCGGACGTCAGGAAGCAGCGGAAACTGAGAAGGAAGATAAAAAGCATTCATTCCGTGACCTGCGCGGCATGCTGACTGAGGAACAGGTACATCTGGAAGCCGGCAGATGTTTAGGCTGCGGTGCTTCTGTAGTGGATGAGAATAAATGTATCGGCTGTGGCATCTGTACAACCAAGTGTGAATTTGATGCAATTCATTTGCATAGAGATCATCCGGAATGTTCTAAGATGACACGTTCTGAGGATAAATTTAAGGAAATTGGCAAGTATATGGCCGGTCAGGGCGTGAAGACGGCAGCGTCTAAGATTCCTGTGATTAAGAAATATGCAGGATCTGCCGCAAAACAGGCTGGAGCTGCAGCGAAGCTTGCAAAAAAGCAGGCACAGACTGCGGGAAGAAAGCTTAAGGACAGGAAGAAATAAGAGGAAGCACTATGCACGAACTGGGAATTGTCTTTCATATAGTGAAGACAGTAGAGAATATTGCGCTGGAGAATCAGGCAGAGAAGGTAAGAAAAGTAGTACTGCAGATCGGCGAAGTGTCAACGATCATCCCATATTATCTGAAGGACTGCTGGAAATGGAAATGTTCCAAGAGCGAACTGATGGATGGATGTGAGTTGGAGATTGAGACGATTCCTGCGATTACATTCTGTGAGGACTGCGAGGAGACTTATCCGACGGTTCAGCACGGGAAGATATGTCCATATTGTGGCAGTGAACATACTTATCTGGTACAGGGCAATGAACATCAGATTAAAGAAATCGAGGTAAGCGAAGAATGAAAGACTACAAGATTATCGAAGTAAAAAGAAGCATCTTCGAAGACAATGACGCAGATGCAGAAAGACTCCGTCAGGAAATGAAAGGAGAGGGGACATTTCTCCTGAACCTGATGTCATCTCCTGGAGCAGGCAAGACAACAACGCTGAAACGCACAATCGCGATGCTGAAGGACGAGATGAAGATCGGAGTCATGGAAGCAGATATTGACTCGGACGTAGATGCACAGGCAATCTCAGAGACAGGTGTCAGGGCTATTCAGATCCATACCGGTGGTATGTGCCATCTGGATGCGGATATGACGAGACAAGGGGTTCATGAATTTGGCACCGAAGATCTGGATCTGGTAGTGCTGGAAAATGTCGGTAATCTGGTATGTCCGGCAGAATTTGATACCGGAAGTGCAAAGAATGCAATGATCCTTTCGGTGCCGGAAGGTGATGATAAGCCGTTAAAGTACCCACTGATGTTCTCTATCTGTGATGTGGTACTCATTAATAAATGCGATACTCTGTGTGTGTTTGATGATTTCAGCAAGGAGGCCGTAGAAGAACGGATCCATAAGCTGAATCCAAAAGCAGAAGTGATTTTTGTATCAGCAAAGACCGGAGAAGGATTTGAATCCTGGGCTGAATGGCTTAGAAAAGAAGTAAAAGAGTGGCAGAAGTAATGAATTTTTGACCCTGGTATCTATTAAATATGACATTATCGTAAGGCAGATATATGACTCTCGGGCGATACCCCCCAGAAGAGTTATATATCTGCCTTCTTTTTGTCGAAAATTAACTGGCAAATGTTGGTATGCCTGTCACAAAAATTGCATATATCTTACTACAGCCTTGAAAAGTGCACAGAGAAAGGGAGGGGCGGATGTGAAGAAGAGAAGATATCATGGACAGTCCAGGAAGAGCCGGCTGCTGGCGGTGATGCTTGTTATGGCAATGCTTCTTGGAATGAGTACTATATCGGTCTATGCAGGTGAGCTGACAGGGGATATATCTATGGAACAGGTGGATGTAGATGTGGGGGAAGCAGGGACGCAGAAGGATACGACCGAAAGTACTGCCCAGGAGAAAACGGACAAGGTACAGGAAGAGATGGAACCGTCTGAGGATGATCAGCCTGAAACAGAACAGACAGAAGAGAGCCAGACAGAGGATGTGACGGCATCTCCCCTCATGATGAATCTCCAGCAAAGCACTGTCAGGAAAGTAGTGCCGGAGCATCATAAATATATCCGATATAACGGCAATGACAGCTATACGCTGACATTGGATGTTAAAGGAGCCTATGCTTCCGAAAGTATCAGACCAAAAGTAGATGTCCTGCTTATCATAGATAAGTCCGGGAGTATGAACGAAGAAATCAGAAATGGGTATAAGCGACAGTCTAAGATGGCTGTATTGAAAAATGTAGTGTCTGGGACAAATGGTCTTACAGAAGCAATTCTCGGAACCAGATCCACACTGGATGCGAGGATGGCTGTTGTGAGTTACAGCGGAAATAAGAGTGACGGAACATACAACGATGCCTGGGCAGAGCAGGTGTGGACGGACAGCAAAGCAACGATTGATAACAGTGTGAAGAGCATAAGTGCTTATGGCGGTACGAATTGGGAAGCAGGTCTTCGGACAGGGGCAGAGTTGCTTGGAAAATGCAGGTCAGATGCACAGAAAATCGTAGTGTTCCTGTCAGATGGAGAACCAACATTTTATTATAACAGTCGGGGTGATACCGCTGGTAATGGCAGCAGTTATGATTCTGATGCTTACAATCATGCACAGAGCCAGCTCAGACAGATTACCGGATTAAATGCATTTTATACCATTGGATTCGGTTCAGTGTGGGGAAGCGGTAATACCAGAATGTCAGATCTATTGAAGAGCTCCAGTGCATCGGCTACAAAATATTACAAAGCAGCAGACAGTGATCAGTTAGCGGATGCATTTAAAGAAATTGCAGAGAGTATCGAGTATACCTGCCGGGATGTGACGATCACAGATGTACTCAGTGATTATGTGGAATTACCGGATAATAGAATGAATTATACTGTGACAGCAACAAAAGGAGGGGTAACAACGAATATTACCCGGGAGGGAACCGTTCAGGTGCAGTATCATGCGGATACTAAGACTGTTACAGCAGCATTTAAAAGTGGTTTTGTATTAGATAAGGATACCGTGTATGCAGTGAATTTCGAAGTGAAACCGACGCAGAAAGCATATGACGAATATGCTGATCAGAATGGTGTCTATCCGCATACAGGAAGCGCAGGAAGTGATGCACCGGGTAATGCGACAAGCGCAGAAAAGAATGGATTCTACTCCAATGTTAATGAAAAAGTGTCTCTTACCTATACCTATGGTACAGACGGCGCGGCACCAGATACGGATGCATATCAGGAAAAACCGGTTGTGCAGGTATCAGATACACAGATTGCAGTAACTAAGAGATGGGAAAATACGAACCAGAATACAAATCTTCCGGATCAGGTTGTAATTCGGTTATATCAGGATAACGAGCAGACCGAATATCGGACATTAACGCTTAATGCGGAGAGTCAGTGGGCGGGAACATTTATCCATGTGGCAAAGGGACATACTTATCGAATCGCAGAAGACGCTGTGGATGGATATGAATCAGAGATTACCGGTGATGCCGAACAAGGATATGCGGTAACCAATACACGGATGCCGTCACTGACTGTTCAGAAAAAAGTGGAAGGAAAGCTTGGAGATAAGACGAAGCAGTTTGAAATAAAGATCCGTCTGGCAGACAAGGATGGGAATCCGGTAACCGGAAGCTACGGAGGAGTGGAATTTGACAGCCATGGCGAAGCGGTAGTTTCGCTTTGTGACGGTGAACAGGTATGCATCGAGAAACTGCCGGTAGGAACCGGCTATCAGGTGACAGAAGTTCTGGCAGATAAGGAAGGATATCAGACATCTTATGAAACATGTGAAGGAACCCTGTCTGCGGATCGAACGGCAACGGTTATTAACCGATATATGGAAGAAATTCCAGATTCCGGTATCCATGACGTTGGCAGCTTTGCGGTGGGCTGTGCACTGGTATTAATGGCGGGCGCAGGCATGTTATGCATCGCATTGATCAGACGACGGAGAAATGATTGAAATGGAAAAGAAACAAAATAATTCACTTTTCACAGATGTGAAGTGGTTGCTACTGAAAATATTGTTACTGGGAATCATTTTTGCAGTGGTATGGATCTTTCTGCTTGGAATCTGCCGAAACGGTGATGAATCGATGAATCCTGCAATCCGGGCAGGCGATCTGGTAATTTATGACCGGCTCACGCAGGAGTATCACACAGGAGATGTAGTGGTAATTAAGCAGGATGGCGGCAGGCAGATACGAAGAGTGGCAGCAGTATCTGGCGATGTAGTGGATGTGACAGAAGAAGGACTAAACGTCAATGGTTATCAGCAACAGGAAGCAGATATCTATACAGAGACATTACCGTATAAGAATGGAATTGAGTATCCCTTAACAGTAGGGGAAGGTCAGATATTCGTGTTGGGAGATAACCGGATATCGGCAGAAGACGGAAGAATCTATGGAACGACCGATCTGAAGGATGTCCAGGGCGTAGTGATGACAGTGATCAGAAGAAGAAATATATAAGTGAATGCATTGGGTAAAAAGCGGTGGGCTTTTTATAAATAAGAATTTGAGGAGGAGAAGATATTATGATGCAGTCTAAAAGATTTCGAGCACTGGCAATGGTGGGAGCACTGACTATGGCAGTGTGTACCGGTACAACAGCAATGGCAGAGGAAGCAGCTCCGATGGGAAATTCACCGGAGATTCAGAAGATATTCCAGATGTCAGAAGGAATGGATGTGCCATCTGTTTCTTTTAAATTCACATTAGAGAAAGTAACGGCGGATGCACCAACGGCTCAGGTGTCACCGATTAATTATAACAGCAACACAGATAAAGGTAATCTGACCAATGGAGTCTATCTGATGCGGAAAAATCAGCAGATCAATTTTGGGGAATTTCCCCATGCAGGAAAATACACTTATAAGGTGACAGAGGTTAATGAGAGTGTGACAAATACGAATATAACCTATGATCAGAACACTTATTATATGGATGTGTATGTAGAGAATACCGAGAATGGACTTCAGATTGCCAATACTGTGGCAAGAGATGGAGAGAATAAAACACCGGCTTTAAGTTTCCTGAACACGTATCGCAGACAGGATGCATCGCTGACGGTAACAAAGCATACGAGCGGTTCCGGTGACCATGATCTGGCTGATAAGACGAAGGACTTTGATTTTACAATTACCATGTACCGGGCAGCAACAGATGACAATACATCTTATACCGGTAAGATTGGCAATGAGACTGTTACACTGAACTTTGGAACCGGAACAACTGCAACAGCATCATTTAAACTGCATGATGGCGAGAACCTTGTGTTTACAGGACTGGCAGCAGGTACACGTTACAAAGTGGTAGAAACAGGGGCAGCAGATGATTATACACCTGACGTAAAAGTTGTGGAAAATGGAACTGCGACAGTAAATAAAACAGCATCTTCTGAGCCAGAGTCGCTTGCTACAGCAGATGGAAATGCAACCAATCTGATCGGTGAAAAAGAGAATACTGTTGATTTTACCAATACCTATAAAAATGTGCCAATCACAGGTGTGATCATGAACCATATGATGGCTATCGTATTGATTTTGGCAGCAGTGAGTGCTATGGCAGTTCTGTTCCTTACAAAACGCAGACAGATGCGGTAGCAATCGATACGATAGAAAGCTGATGTGACAGGGGGCAGAGATACGGCCAGGAGATGGATACGATGAAGAGAAGTGTTATCAGGGTATTGGATGAACTGGTGAATCTGATTGTGCTGGTGATTGTTCTGATCCTGGGAGGGTACGGCATGTACACTTTATGGGATGACAGGCAGATATATCAGAGTGCAGATATGGAAAATTATGAGACCTGGCGACCGGAAGAGGATGATGATCTTTCGTTCCGGGAACTGCAGGCGATCAATCCGGAAGTGATCGGATGGCTTACAGTATATGGAACGAAGATTGATTATCCATTTGCACAGGCAAACAATAACACCAAATACGTGAATACGGATATTACCGGAGAATTCGCTCTGTCAGGAAGTCTGTTCCTGGATTGCCGGAATGCAGCAGATTTTACTGATCTGAATCATGTGATCTATGGTCATCATATGGAAAAAAAGACCATGCTTGGTGAGCTGGAGTGTTTTGCAGAACGACCATTTTTTGAAGAACATCGGTATGGCAGGCTGTATTATAATGGTCGGGATCATGGACTGGAATTTATCGCATTTCTGGAAACAGACGCATACGATGATATGATCTACAACGTGACACTGACAGAAGATGAGCAGGAGAAATATCTGTCCTGTCTGCGTGAAAAAGCAATGTATTATCGGGAAACGGAACTGTCTGCGAAGGAACATTTTCTGACCCTGTCGACCTGTGATTCTGGCAGGACAAATGGAAGGTATGTACTGGTTGGGAGAATCATAAAAAAGGAAGTGGAAACGTGAAAATAGAAATAAAAAAGTTAATATTATGTGCCGCCGTCAGCTTGATTCTGCTTCCGGCAGAAGAAGTACTGGGAGCGGAACAGATGGTATCTGTCATGATTCCTGTTGTGCAGCAATTTGAGACCAGGAATAAGCTGCCAGATAAGATGAATCAGACATTCCGGTATGAATTGCTCCGGGAAGAACAGGATGCCCCGATGCCGGATGAAAGTGACGGAGACCGGTATGTATTTGACATGAAAGGAAGCGAAAAAAACGAGGTCGGACCGATCACATATACGCGTGCTGGAATATGGCATTATACGCTGAAACAGTCTGTTCAGAAGGAAGAAAAGGGTTATGATTATGATAAACAGACCTATGAAATCTCAGTGTATGTAGAGAATCTGACAGACGGCGGTCTGGGGGTACAGATGATCGTGGTCAATAAAGAGGGTAATAAAGTGGATGAGATACGGTTCAAAAGCGGTTATACCGGAGAGAAGACAGGAAACGTAGCGCGGACAGGAGACGTGTCAGATATCGGTTTGTGGATTATATTGCTGGCAGTGTCCGGTGTGGTTGCTGGAAAAGCAGTGCATAAGAAACGACCGGCTTGATAAGCCGATCGGAGAAGAAGAAAAAATCTATATAAGAGATGTCAAAGCATCTTAGCTTTTAGGCGAAGTCCGGCGGTTGTGTGAAGCGATTCTACACAACCGCCGTCTTCTATCATTAGGTGTTTGGTTTTCCTGTTGATGATTATAGTATATCGAAGGAATGTGACCAAAATATGTAAGATCTGGAAAATAAGTGTGAAGTTCCTTAAGAAACTGTTAGGAAAATATGTAGAATTTAATTAGAGTGCACTCTGTTTTGTGGAAAAAATGTCATACCCGTTAAATAAACTACTTATATAGATACTATTCTTTTTTACAGGATCTTTTGATAAAATATGTGTAATTACGTATATCAGAGAGGAGCTGGTCTTAATGAGCAGACTGGAACTTAGGACTCCGAATCGTACACACATTGTAATGGAAGAACTGTACAAGGATTTGGAACGGAGAATAGAATCAAGCCCGCCGGGATTATGTCCGGTAGATATGTCCAGAGCATTTCTGGAGCTGTGTCATGCACAGACTTGTGGCAAATGTGTACCATGCCGTATTGGTCTTGGACAGCTGAACCATTTTATCAAGGATGTACTGGATGGAAATGCTACGATGGAGACGCTGGATACTATGGAGGCAACGGCCCTTTCTATTATGGAATCAGCGGACTGTGCCATCGGATATGAAGCAGCACATATGGTGTACAAAGGACTGGTGGGATACAGGGATGACTATATCGAGCACATCCGCCACGGAAGATGTACCTGTACTTATAGCCAGCCGGTACCTTGTGTGGCACTCTGCCCGGCGCATGTAGATATACCGGGATATATTGCATTAGTGGGAGAAGGACGGTATGCAGATGCAGTTCGTCTGATCCGTAAGGACAATCCATTCCCAACGACATGTGGATTTATCTGTGAGCATCCATGTGAGTTACGGTGCCGGAGAAATATGGTGGACGATTCGGTCAATATCAGAGGACTGAAGCGTGTTGCTGCTGATTTTGCAGGAGAAGTGGAACCGCCGAAATGTGCGCCGTCAACAGGTAAGAAAATCGCGGTACTTGGTGGAGGTCCGGGAGGATTAAGTGCAGCTTATTATCTGCAGCTGATGGGACACCAGACTACTGTATACGAGATGCTGCCGAAGCTTGGCGGTATGCTGCGCTATGGTATTCCGAATTACCGTCTGCCGAAGGAACGTCTAGAGGACGATGTGAATGCGATCCTGAAGACAGGTGTACAGGTAGAATATGGTAAGAAGATTGGTCAGGACATCACTATTCAGGACTTGCGTGAGCAGTATGATGCGGTGTTGATTACGATTGGCGCAAGTACAGATAAGAAGCTTGGACTGGAAGGTGAGGACTCCGAGGGCGTAATGTCAGCTGTACAATTCTTGAGAAATATCGGGAAAAATATCATTACGGATCTGACTGGTAAGGAAGTAGCAGTGATTGGCGGCGGTAACGTGTCCATGGATGCGGTACGTACGGCAAAACGTCTGGGTGCAAAGAAGGTCAGCATTGTATATAGAAGAAGAATGGCGGATATGACAGCACTTCCGGGCGAGATCAACGGAGCAGTTGCTGAGGGAATCGAACTGCAGACATTGAAAGCACCGGCAGCAATCGATGTGGATGAGAATAACCATGTAAAGGGTATCTATGTGACACCACAAATGGTAAGCTCTATTAAGAATGGTCGTGCAAGTGTACGTCCGACCGGTGAGGATGATATTTATATTCCTTGTGATGTACTGGTTGTAGCTATCGGACAGAATATCGAGACGGCGCATTTTGAAGCAGCAGGTATTCCGGTATCCAGAGGTAAGATTCTGACTACCAGCACGGGTGCGGTAGAAGATATGCCGGATGTATACGCCGGAGGAGACTGTTCCAGCGGACCGGCGACAGTTATCAAAGCTATCGCGGCAGCCAAAGTCGTGGCAGCCAATATTGATGAATATCTGGGCTTCCGTCACGAGATTTCCTGCGATGTGGAGATTCCTGAGGCGAAACTGGAAGATAAGATCCCATGCGGACGCATCGACCTTACAGAGCGTGAGGCCTGTGAGAGAGTCTGTGATTTTGACGCAGTGGAGAACTGTATGACCGAGAATGAGGCAAGGCAGGAGGCAGGCAGATGTCTGCGATGTGACCATTTCGGATACGGAATATTTAAAGGAGGCAGAGAGACATTATGGTAAATCTTACAATAGACGGAAAACAGATTTCCGCATCGGAAAATACGACCATCATGGAAGCTGCCAGACAGAATGGGATTCCGATTCCGAAGCTGTGTTATCTGAAAGGGATCAATGAGATCGCAGCCTGTCGTGTCTGTGTGGTAGAGATCGAAGGAAAAGATAAGCTGATCACTTCCTGCAATAATATGGTAGAGGAGGGCATGGTCATTTACACCAACAGTCCGAAGGTGCGCCGAAACAGACGTACCACAGTGGAACTGATCCTGTCGCAGCACAACTGCGAATGCGTAACCTGTATCCGAAGCGGCAACTGCAGTCTGCAGAGAGTGGCAAATGATCTGAACATTATACATATTCCATTTAAGATGGAGATTGAAAAGCAGCCGTGGAGCAAAGAGTTCCCATTGATCCGTGATTCATCCAAGTGTATTAAGTGTATGCGCTGTATCCAGGTATGTGATAAGGTACAGAGCCTGAGTATCTGGGATGTAGAAGGAACCGGATCACGAACCACGATCAATGTGGCCGGCTATAAGAAGATTGAAGAAGCAGCCTGTTCTCTGTGCGGACAGTGTATTACACATTGTCCGACGGGAGCGCTGACAGAACGCGACGAGACCGAGAAGGTATGGAATGCAATTGCAGATCCGGAGAAGATCGTAGTTGTTCAGATCGCACCGGCTGTACGTGCAGCCTGGGGGGAAGAGCTGGGACTGTCAAGAGAAGAAGCAACGGTTGGCAAGATCATCGATGTATGGAGGAGACTGGGTGCGGACTATGTATTCGATACCTCATTTTCAGCGGATCTGACCATTATGGAAGAGGGAACGGAATTTCTGCAGAGATTCACATCCGGTGAGCTGAAAGACAGACCGATGTTTACATCATGCTGTCCGGGATGGATCCGTTTCATCAAATCACAGTATCCGCATCTGGTCAAATATCTGTCATCAGCGAAGTCACCACAGCAGATGTTTGGCGCGGTAATGAAGACATATTTTGCAGAGAAGCTTGGCGTATCGCCGGAGAAGATCTATACGGTATCCGTGATGCCATGTGTAGCGAAAAAGAGCGAGCGTGAGATGGATCTGTACTATGGAGAATATGCGGGACATGATGTGGACGCGGTAGTGACGACCAGAGAGCTGTTACGTATGATCCGTGCGGCACACATTGAGCCGTCTACATTGGTGGATCAGGAAAGCGACCGCCCGATGCAGGAAGGCACCGGAGCAGGCGTGATCTTCGGAGCAACCGGCGGTGTAATGGAGGCAGCACTTCGTACGGCATATTATCTGCTGAAGGGCGAGAATCCACCGGCAGACGCATTTCAAGCAGTCAGAAGCACCGGATTTAACGAGCATCGGGGTGTACAGGAAGCCGTCTTCCAGGTGGATGATGTGACAGTTCGTACAGCGGCAGTCAGCGGACTTGGCAATGCGCGTGCACTGATCGATAAGATTGAGCGTGGCGAGGTGCAGTATGATTTCGTAGAAGTCATGGCGTGTCCGGGCGGATGCGTAGGAGGTGGCGGACAGCCGATCCATGAAGGCGAAGAGTTAGCGTTTGAGCGTGGCAAGAATCTGTATTATCTGGATATGAATGCAGATATCCGATATTCTCATGAGAATCCGGATGTGCAGAAGCTGTACGAAGAATATTTTGAGAAGCCGAATTCGCACAAGTCACATATGCTGTTGCATACAGAGCATATGAAGAATAAATAAGTAATACACAGAGCTGTGATTAATCAAACAGATTTTATTAGTAATCAAAACGAATGATTTCCTGATCTACAGCGAAAGGGCGTGAATTGTAAAATTCACGCCCTTCGTCGTTGTTATAGTTATCTAAAGGAATGAGAGTAAAGTGCGTCACCAAAATCATTGGTTAGTACTTTATGAGGGGGAGATAGCTGATGTTTTATCAACTATCTGACATTTATTATAATAGCCAAATATGTCAGAAATATGTTGATTCTCTAAAAGAAATCGAAAAAGTCTTAAAAACCTCTTAACAAAATGAAAAATATGGCATAAATACAGTCTGTTAGTGCCACAAAAAATAGATACATAGAGTTGGAAGCGATTAATTTTTTGCAGAATCCTTTAGGTATTCAGTGAGTATGTCCAGAAATTCGCCGATAGTTGGTTTCGAGGAGAGGGGACAAAGAGAGATGGATTCCAATAGGGGACGGTTTCCACGTTCCCAACAGACGGATACAACGGTACGTAGATTTCGCTCTACACTGCTTGCAGAGGTCTGGTAAGTATGAGCAATCTCCGGATATAACAGCTTGCTCACGCTTAACAGGTAATCTTCATTCTGGAGGCAGAGGGAGAGGGCATACAATAAATACCGGTATCCCTGATAATTTCCACCAATACCCAAGGAACGAACCAGTTTTTGTATATCTCTCATATCATCGACTCCTTTCACCGAGCCATCTGAATATTCGTAGCCGTAATACAAGTACCGTAACTATATGATAATTCATTTTATCGCCATTTGTAAATAATTTTCGTGCATATGAGTCAAAAAAGCACATATTATTGAATGAAATTTGTATCACATTACCAAAAATAGTTCATATAATAACAGTAAGCAGAAAAATGGAGTTAAATTATGGGAAAATATACGGTGTTTGTTAACGAAAACATGGGAGAGGTTAACTGGGAAATGGTGAAAAAAGCAGACATACATGGCGTTATGTTATGTGCAGGTCATGGTGGTGAAGTGGACCGGCTCTTTCGGGCAAATGCGGACTGCTGTGAGAAATTGGGGATTCCGTTTGGTGTATATTGGACATCTTATGCCGTAACGGGAAGAGATGCTGAGGCAGAGAAGAGAGAGCTTAAAGGTATGATCGAAGGATATCACATCGAAGGACCTGTAAGAATTTTTAAAAATCCTTAAGAAATTCCATTTATGGATATTAAAAAATTATTGTTATGCTGTCGTTGTAAGGCGAATAAAACTTCTTGACAGTTCTTCCTGATTGAACTTCTTAAGAGGATGCTTTATAGTGAGAGTGAGGTGATAAAAATGTCTAAAATATTAGTATGTGATGATGATAAAGCAATCGTAGATGCGATTGAGATATATCTGTCCCAGGAGGGATATGAGATCAAAAAGGCTTATGATGGAGCGGAGGCAATCCAGATGCTGGAAAAGGAACAGTTTGATCTGCTTATTATGGATGTGATGATGCCGAAACTTGATGGAATCCGGGCAACATTGAAGATCCGCGAGAAGAATAATATGCCGATTATTATCCTTTCCGCAAAATCAGAGGATGCAGATAAGATTCTGGGACTGAATATCGGGGCTGATGATTATGTGACGAAACCATTTAACCCACTGGAACTGGTTGCGAGAGTGAAGTCACAGATTCGCAGATTCACGAAACTTGGCAGTACAGCCGGAGTCAAAGAGAACGAAGCGGTATACAGCACCGGTGGGCTAGTGATCAATGATGATCAGAAAATGGTCACAGTAGACGGCGAACCGATAAAACTAACGCCGATAGAATATAACATATTATTACTATTAGTGAAGAATCAGGGACGAGTTTTTTCAATCGAACAGATATATGAAAGTATCTGGAATGAGGAGGCTTTGGGTGCGGATAATACGGTCGCGGTACATATCCGTCATATCCGTGAAAAGATTGAGATTAATCCAAAGGATCCAAGATATCTGAAAGTAGTCTGGGGAGTAGGCTATAAGGTGGAAAAGCTCTGATTATAAGCTGACGTTTGTCAGCAGAACGGAGTCAATATGAAGAAAGAATGGTATAAGAGCAGCTGGATAAAAGGGATCCTTATAGGCTTTACACAGGTGATAGCAGTTATTCTGATCATCAGCATGGTTTGGATTATTTCATGTCCCAGGGCTGCGGCAAATGTATTAAAAGGGGACAATGTACAATACGAAGATACACAGGGGTTTGCAGAGACATTTATGAATCAGTATGCAGACATCCTCGCAGGATTGGAGGCAAAAGAACAGTTCGAGACGGATGGTGAATTTGATGGTGATAAAATCGTAGATATCCAGAATGTCAGTAACAGCCAACCGATTGATGGTAAAAATGAACATGGTCTTGCATATAGATTATCCGATCTGATTGATTGGGAAGAAAAAATATATGATGGAGATATCAATTCGGATCAATATGGAAGTTCGGGAGAGAATGAGATTTTAGTATGTAAGAAGCCGGATTCTACGTATGAGTATTATTATTTTAGTGATTTTAAGTCTAAGATCGACAGCGGCGAATTGAAATTTATTAACGAAACGGAAGACAATAGTTCCTCCAGTATTCTGCAGGAACTGCAGGACGGAGAATACTATGAAGAAAATAGAGATTCTAAGCTGACGGTAGTAGATCAGGACAATGCAGTACGATATGTGGATTGCTGGGATTATGATGGTACATGGGTAGAAGAGACCTGTTCGCCAATCGATGCAGAGAATGTACTGGACATTGTGAATCATAATCCGGAGTGGAATGGTAATCTTGATCAGGCATTTACCCAGATCTGGAATGTACTTAGTATTATTAATGTGGAAAAACAGGCATATGACAGTATGCTTTCCGGATATGAAGAGAATAGCAGTAATGTAACGTATTTGTATGCGGATCGGGATAAAAAGACGATTTATACAAACCGGAAAGAGTATGCGGATTTTGATAATCTGGATGACAGTGTGAAGAAAATCGAAATGCTGGATAAATATGTGCTGGTTGGCGCGAGGGCGTCGCAGTTTAAAGGTAACGTGACGGGTCTACTATACAGCGATTGCAATTATCATAATCGTCTGGTGACAGATCCTCAGGATTTTGTATTTGTGATGGGTGTGGATACGAAGTATCCGGTACAGGATGCATTCTATTATGAAAGCCACAGCTACAGTTATTATCAGGCCGGTATCGGAGTTGCATTAGCAGGAGCAATATTATCAGGTTTATTGTTGATGGTATGTATAATCTGGCTGACGATCGTGGTGGGAAGAAAGCCGGAAGATACGGAATTATATTTGATAGGCTTTGATAAGTTGCCGACTGAGGTTGGAGCAATCATTGTAGTGGGACTGTGGGGGATCTTCGCAGCAATCATGCTGAATGTGGCGGACTATCTGAGCAATATTGTATGGTCAGACGAGATCACTTATCTGGGATGGTCGCCGGGGGCAAGTGTGCCGATGCTGATTGGAATAGGAATCCTTGGATTTGGAACCTGTGCGTTTTTCATGTTAGGATATCTGAGCCTGATCCGCAGGATCAAAGCCAGAAGCCTATGGAAGAGGAGTGTTCTCCGGTGGCTGGGTATTCATGCATATGCATTCTTTCGCATGATACCTGCGGTAGGACGACAGTGTCTCATCATGATCGCATTTATCATAACGCAGTTTTTTTGGGCGAGCGGATATGGAATTTTTTTGCTGATCGCTATTGCAGCAGACGTGGCGGCATTTATCTATGTGGTGTTGCAGGCGGCAGGAAGGAAACAGATCGTTAAAGGCATTCATAGGATTGCAGAAGGTCAGGTGGATTACAAGATTCCGCTGAAAGGGCTGAAAGGTGAGCAGAAGGATATAGCAGAGAGTATTAACCGTATCGGTGATGGTCTGGATGCTGCGGTAGAGGCGGGCATGAAGAATGAACGATTGAAGACGGATCTGATCACGAATGTGTCTCATGATATCAAGACGCCGCTCACGTCAATCATCAATTACATTGATCTGATGAAGCGGGAAAATATTCAGGATCCGAAGATCCAGAGTTATCTCGAAGTGCTGGAGGCAAAAGCACAGCGACTTAAGACGCTGACAGAAGACGTGGTGGAGGCATCCAAGGTCAGCAGCGGCAATGTAGTGCTGAACTGTATGAAGCTGAACCTGACGGAAATGATCCAGCAGACCAGCGGCGAATTTGCAGAGAAATTTGAGAAGCGTGATCTGAAAGAAATTTTGAATCTGCCGGAAGAGCCGGCATATGTCTGGGCAGATGGAAGAAGGACCTGGCGTATTCTGGAAAATATCTATAATAATGCGGCCAAATATGCGCTGGAGGGAAGTCGGATCTATGCAGATCTGAAACTGACCGGGACTGAAGTAGTATTCTCACTGAAAAATGTATCCGAGCAGCCGTTAAATATCAGCGCGGATGAGCTGACGGAGCGTTTTATCCGGGGCGATGTATCCAGAAGCACCGAAGGAAGCGGACTGGGACTTTCCATTGCAAGAGATCTTGCGAAACTCATGAACGCCAAATTTGAACTGTATCTGGACGGAGATCTGTTCCGTGTAACCATTACATTTGCAAGGATAAATGATTAGAATGATTGTGGGTGTCTGCAGGAGCAGATGCCCGCAATCTTTTGTGTTTACGGAAAGGTGAAAATCAGATATAATGTCAGCATGGAGAATTTAAGAACATTATTAAAAGAACAGATGAATATAGATTTTATGTCTGCAGTATTGAGCGGACCCCGTACCAAAGACGGAACAGCAAAAGTGAAAGTGCGTCCACTTATGAAGAAGGACACACTTTTCTTTCAGTTAGAGATTTTCCGTGGTAATCAGGCATTTCACAAGAATCTGGAACCGGAGGCGGCAGCAGAAGAAGTGCTTCGGTTCATGCAGGAGATGCGTCAGATGCAGATGGACACCAGAGCAGCGTCTTACACCGTACTTGTCAGCAAGAAAGGAAAAGTAACAATTAAGAAGAAAATGCGCAAGGAACCGGTGAAGATGGTGAGCATGTCCCATAACCGCAAGAAGCAGTATGTGCTGGAAGAGGGAACTGCAGTGCCATTTCTCACAGATCTTGGCGTGATGACGCAGGAAGGAAAAGTGGTGCATGCCAGATTCGACAAGTTCCGCCAGATCAACCGATTTCTGGAATTTGTTGAGGACATTCTTCCGGAACTTCCAAAGGATCGGGAGGTTACGATCCTTGACTTTGGATGTGGCAAGTCGTATCTTACATTTGCCATGTATTACTATCTGCATGAATTAAAAGGATATGATATCCGCATTATCGGTCTGGATCTGAAGAAGGATGTGATCCGTCACTGTAATGAATTAAGTGAAAAATATGGTTATAAAAAATTGCATTTTCTGGAAGGAAATATCGCAGACTATACAGGAGTAGATGCGGTAGATATGGTAGTGACACTGCATGCGTGTGATACGGCGACAGACTTTGCGCTGGCGAAAGCAGTAGGATGGAATGCAAAAGTGATCCTGTCTGTGCCATGCTGTCAGCATGAGTTGAACCGCCAGATAAAGAATGATGTGCTGGCACCGGTTTTTGAATATGGACTGATCAAAGAGCGTATGGCAGCGTTGATCACGGATGCCATACGGGCGCAGTATCTGGAGCGGGAAGGATACCGCACCCAGATTCTGGAATTTATTGATATGGAACATACTCCGAAGAATATCCTGATCCGGGCGGTCAAGACCGGCAAGAGAAAGGATAACCAGGAAGCAATCGAATCCTGTGAGAATGCGCTTCACATTACACCGACACTGGGGCAGTTGCTGGATGAACTTAGAGGAGCTGAATAGATAAATGAAGAAAAAAGCGATACACGTCGGCGTACTGGCGGCGATATTTATCATCGCAGTCGTCGTATTTGAATATATGACCACTCGTGGTAACGATGATATGATGGAAGATCTCGCAATGCCGTACTACCTCGGGTGTATTTTACCGTAGATGGATATGGAGTCAATGCGTTAAATGCTTATTCGGAAGAGATGGATATTACCACAATGCGGGATTCTGTCACGCCGATCAGTGGTAAGAAGCTGACGATGAATCTGGAAGCGGACGAGACAAAAGTAACCGCTGTTAATTATGCGGTTTATACATTAGACGGTAAAAAGAAGCTGAGCGAGGATAAGATCAGTAAGGTAAAAGATCAGATGGATCTGAGCTTTGATCAGAATCTGCTGTCAGAAGAGCGGATGCTGGTGCTTACCCTGCATGCAGACGGCAAGTCTGTTTATTACTATACAAGAATTGTGAATCCGACGGACTTTAATCTGACGGATTGCCTGGATTACGTATATAATTTTCATGAGAATGCCTTGAAAAAGGTGGAGAATGCAGGCGTAGGAGCAGCACTGGAGCAGGATGATGAGGATGCCAATTCTACATTTTCCCATGTGACCATTCATTCATCATACGATCAGGTGACCTGGGGGAATCTTGCACCACAGGTGACAGGCGGTGAACGCTGGAAGATTACAGAGACCAACAGTTCTTATACATCCGTGCTTCTGGAATACGATGTAAGCTGTACCGGAGAAGAGAATGAGACGGATATGTATACGGTCAGAGAATTTTTCCGCGTGCGCAAGAATAACGGACAGATGTATCTGTTGAATTATGACCGTACAATGGAACAGATCTTTGACGGAAGTAAGAATGTATTGAGTGAAAAAGGAATCCTGCTTGGAATTACTGATCCGGATGTTCCGTATGTGGTTAGTTCTGACGGCAAGATTGTAGCATTTGTGCAGGCGGATGAGCTGTGGAATTATGACAAAGAGCAGGATCAGCTGTCGCTGTTGTTCAGTTTTCGTGATGCGGAAAATGCGGATGTCCGTAATAAGGTATCGGATCATAAGATCCAGATTCTGAATATGGACAAAAAAGGCAATACAACATTTTCGGTATCCGGATATATGAACCGCGGCGAACACGAAGGATATGTGGGAGTTGTCGTTTATTACTATAATATCGAGACCAACAGTATTGAAGAAAAGGCATTCGTATCCAGCAACAAGTCAGCTGCAATCGCGGGAAGTGAACTGGATACGTTGAAATATTACAATACCAAGACGAATAAGCTATACATGCTGGCAGACGGGGCACTTCATGAGATCAGTATTAAGAAGGATTATGATGAAGTGCTGCTTGATGGATTGAAAGATGGTCAGTATGTGGTGTCAGATAATGGTAAATGGCTGGCATATCAGACAGGTGATGATGTGACATCTTCGACAGAAGTGACGGTCATGAATCTGTCGGATGGCAGTGAATATCAGGTAAAGAGTGCAGACGATGAGTGTATGATCCCACTTGGATTTGTGGGCAATGATTTCGTGTCAGGTCTGGCGAAACTTGATGATATCGGTAAGACCATCAGCGGTGAACAGGCTGTTGCAATGTATCAGATTGAGATCCGCAGTGATGCAGACAAAGTTATTAAGACTTACAGCAGTGATGGTTATTACATTTTAAGCACGGAGATTGATGACGGAATGATCACGCTGAACCGTGTCCAGAAGAATGGCGATACCTATACATCGGCGGCAGCAGATTATATTTCCAGCAATCAGGAAAAGAAAGAAAGCAATATCATGCTGGAATCTTATGTGACAGATCTGAAGGAGACACAGATGCGTCTGACTTATGCGGATGGCATCAAGGACAAATCTGCGAAAGTATTGAAGCCGAAACAGGTTGTACAGGACGAACCAGCATTACCGTCTTTTGGTAAAGAAGTAAAAGAAAACGGTTATTATGTATATGGAACCGGACAGCTCCAGGGTATCTACAAAACAGCTGGAGAAGCCATCCGCAAAGCGGACAGTGTCAGCGGAGTTGTCATTGACGCAAAAGGACAGTACGTATGGGAGCGTGGCAACCGTTATCTGGTCTATGATCTGTCCACCAGTCAGGCGTCAGCGGTCAGTGAACTGCAGAATGCACTTGCATCCGGTACATCGGCGCTGGAGGCAGCTGGTAATATGTCAGATCAGAAAGTGCTGGAACTCACAGGATGCACAGTTGAAGAAATGTTGTATCTGATCAACAAGGATACACCGGTCATCGGTGTGCGTAACGGAGCTTCTGCAATCATTCTGACAGGATACGATGAAAGTCATGTGACTTATGTGGATTCGGAGAACGGCGAGAGCAAGACCGTGACGCAGGAAGAGATGGATCAGATCATGCAGAGCAGCGGCAATGCATATGTAGGATATCTGAAGAAGGCAGAAGAGTAAAATAAAAACCTCCTCAGCGATAAAGTGTTCGCTGGGGAGATTTTTTGTTCCGAGTTAAACTGCCGGATGGAATAATGTATTCCGATAACGACTTAAAGCAGTGTATAATACCAGACCCAGTACAAGGCAGGAAGCTACTTCACCAATGCCGACGGTCAGCATCATAAATGGAATCGGAAGAGCCACGCCATATCCGTAACGCAGTACAAATGGCACGATCACGATATTAGCGATGATCGGCGGTAATGTACCGAATACCGGTCTCTGCTGTCTCAGCATATAAGTGCCGATCGCACCAATCAGAGTCGCAATACTTCCAAAGATAATATCAGGAAGGATTGCTCCGCCAAGGATATTACCAACCAGACATCCTACAAATAATCCCGGAATTGCAGCCGGTGTAAATAATGGCAGGATAGTCAGTGCCTCAGAAATACGGATCTGTACTTCTCCAAATGAAAATGGTGCAAATACATAAGTGAGCACCACGTAGATTGCAGCGATCATCGCTGCCTGGGTCAGAAATGTTACATTCTTGTTCTTCATATTCAGTTCTCCTTTAGTTTTGTTTTACGTGTGGAAGGTCACGAACACACGATTCATTTTACGCCGGGAATCGGCGAAACCCTTATTAGACCTTGTTTTTTAGGGCTTTGTAACGGGTGATAGTATAACATGGGTGATAGAGAAATTCAAGGGTTGTTCAAATTTTGGTATGTTTATTCTTGCATTACTGACATTCATATTTACGTTTATCAGATAATGTATTAAGGCATAGAAAACCACCCCGGAACTTTGGCGAGCGAAAGGGTGGAGTTCCTATATTCCATATACTTCGAGGTCAACCCACCTTGTGGGCGGTTGCTCTTTTTGTATCTCAAATATAGCATATCCGGTAGCGGGATGCAATAGGGATATGTATTGGATAGTATCGAATTAATATCGAAGTGGTGGTTGCTGTTTCAGTGCGGAAATAAATAGAAAGAAAGACATACGCTGAGAAAGGAGCTGCAACGGGACACGAGTAAGATATAAAATATAACAAGAAATAAAAAAATACAATTGGATTACAAAATTTTGAACGCGGATTAGAAGTGTGATAGAATATCTGCAGGGAAATCAAAGTCAGGCGGCTACCCTTCTTCACAGAGGGATAAGACACCCTCCAGACGAAAGAAAGGAGGGCAATACGATGATTGCATATTCTGACTTAATTCAGTTTTGTATATTCATTGTTGCCTTTGTAGGTCTCTGCTATGAGAGGTTTAAAAGCTAAACGTAAAAGGTCGCCATTACTGTGAATAATGACGGCTGCTGTAATAAATAGCTTTAACTTATAATCGGGTAGCCGCTTGCAAATTCCCTCTTTACAGCTATGATATATCATATTTGATAACAAAACGCAAGGAGAAAAATAATGTTAGAAATTGGAATGAAAGGGAAACAGGAAGTAATAGCAGATGAAACAAATTCTGCCAAGACAATGGGAAGTGGTACGCTGGATGTATTTGCGACTCCGGCAATGATCGCATTGATGGAAAAGACTGCATGGACGAGCGTTTCTGACGAACTGGATGAAGGCTGCGGTACAGTAGGAATCAGCTTGAATGTAGCACATAGCGCACCGACTCCGCTTGGGATGAAAGTAACATGTGAGAGTGAACTTACAGAAATAGATGGAAGAAAGCTTACTTTTCATGTAAAAGCGTATGATGAAAAGGGAGTTATCGGAGAGGGCACTCATGAGCGTTTTATTATCCAGAATGAGAAGTTCCAGAAAAAAGCGAATATGAAAAAAGATTCATAGATATTGCATA
The DNA here is from genome assembly GCF_003464045.1 of Dorea sp. AM58-8. Classification (NCBI taxonomy): domain Bacteria; kingdom Bacillati; phylum Bacillota; class Clostridia; order Lachnospirales; family Lachnospiraceae; genus Dorea; species Dorea sp. AM58-8. The sequence goes on from NZ_QSDM01000004.1 coordinate 31,754, forward strand.
TTGTATTATGAAAATGCATATGCTATAATGCCAATAGGCAAAGAGAAGTGAAGTAGTTCATGTGATTTGACTACAAACATCAAAAACCCCAGTGTTGCAGCACTGGGGTTTTCTGTTCCCATTTGAGAAACGGAAGGGTTTAACTCCGTAGGCTCATTACCGACTAGTTGTCATTGCTCAGCCATTTGATGATGTAATGGCAAATTACACCACCCATAACAGTGACAATAAGAGAAGCGAATAAATCCATGTGATTCACCTCCTTACTGCTACCAGTATAGAGACGGCAACATAATGAGTATATCATATGTTTGGTTAGACGTCTATTTGTTTCTAGTAAATTGCAAAAGTTTTACGAATATCACAAGAAAAACATAAAAAAGAGAATTAAATGAAAAAGTGTTGACAAATCAAAACACCAGAGCGTATACTCTAGTCGTCAACGATAACAATACAGATTCGAAAGGAGGAGAATCACATGAGACAGAATAATACATTTAATACGACAGTAACTTTGATAATGAGAGAACAGATTTTCCTTACCGAGGGTCTGAATATATAATCATATTTTAATTCATTATATATCTATATCCGGTTAGGATTTTATGTCTGTATCTCTGTGTTTCAGAGGTGCTTTTTTTGTATTACGACGAGTCAAAGTCCGAGCTTGCTCGAGACCTTGACGACCGCATACAATCTCAAAATGTGCCTTATGGCACATCTGATGATTTGTATATTAAGCACCTCAGAGGAAGAGGACATATGGGAATAATAAACGGAGTCTATGCATCAGCAGAAATATTTTCAGAACAGGTAGAAGAATACGCGGTGGCGCAGATCCAGATGATCTGTGATAACAAAGTTTCCGCAGGGAGCACAATTCGGGTGATGCCAGATGTGCACCCGGGTAAAGTTGGAACTATCGGACTTACGATGACGGTGGGAGAACGCGTATTACCAAACCTTGTGGGAATTGATATTGGATGCGGAATCACATTAACGAAATTAAAACAGAAGAAAGCAGAGTTCCAGAAATTGGATACAGTAATCCGGGAAAATGTACCGTCAGGCGGTAATATTCGCGGAAAAGCACACCGCCGGAGTGCAGAATTTGACTATGAAAGTCTGCGGTGCTTTCACAATATCCATGCGGATCGGGCAGGAAGAAGTCTCGGCACACTGGGCGGCGGCAATCATTTCATTGAGTTAGATCGGGATGACGATGGATCGATGTATGTCGCGGTTCACAGTGGGAGCAGACATCTTGGAAAAGAAGTGACGGAATATTATCTGAAATGCGGTCAAAGAGAACTGAAAGAGCAGGGCATAGAGGTTCCTTATGAACTTACATGGCTTACGGGCAGGTTGAAGGAAGATTATCTGCATGATCTTCAGGTTGTGCAGGAATATGCGGAACTCAACCGCCAGGTGATCATGGAAGAGCTGGCAAAAGGCATGAAGTGGAAAATGCAGGAGAGCATATCCGTGTGTCATAACTATATCGATAAAGATGGTATCTTGAGAAAAGGTGCAATTTCAGCCAGAGAAGGTGAAAAAGTGGTAATCCCGATCAATATGAGGGATGGCATTTTGATGGGAATCGGAAAGGGAAATCCAGACTGGAATTATTCTGCACCGCACGGATCAGGGCGAATTTTCAAGCGAAGCGAGGTAAAGAATCAGTATACGGTGTCCGGTTTTAAGAAAGAAATGAAGGGTATTTACTGTTCCTGCATTGGAAAAGAGACACTGGATGAGGCACCATTTGCATATCGAAATATGGAAATGATTAAAGAAGCAGTGGAGGATACGGTGGATATTACGCAGGTACTTCATCCAGTTTATAACTTTAAGGCTGGTAACGATAATTAAAAAATATTTTGGCATGACAAAATGTGTCATCCCACATCCATATACTGGAATTAACCGATGGGAACAAAACGGAGGAACAGTATAAGACATGGATGATGAAAAATGGAAAAAAGCAGTAGACAAAACAGAAGAAGTTGTGTTCGGATATTGCGCATTGCGTGAGAATCGGAAGGCAAGAAAAGCATCGCGGAAAGCCAGATATCGTAGTCTGAAGCAACAAAAAGGTCGAGTGAGAGCACTGTTATATATGGTTGGAGAGGGCGTTATATTTGGAATAGTATACGGCATCTTCTGGTTGATAGCAGGTGTGATGGCACTCAGACTCAAATGGCTGGGGGAACGGAGAGAAAAACGATATGATTCCTGGCAGGATAACTGACGATGCACACAGAAAAATAGGAGATAGCAATGATTGTACAGTTGAGTTCAGGACAGGGACCGTCAGAGTGTGAACTGGCGGTGTTGAAATTATATGAAGCATTAAAAAAGGAATACCCGGATATAGAATTTTTATCCGCACATGAAGCAAGAGAAAAAGGGTGTTACACGTCTATTATATTTACCACAGAACGGGATTTGTCAGACTTGGAAGGAAGCATTCAATGGATATGCAGAAGTCCATTTCGACCGAATCATAAGCGGAAAAACTGGTTTGTAGATGTGAGTATTATCCCGGAAATGAAAAACATTTGTAAGGATCAGGATATCCGGTTTGAGAGATTTCATTCCGGCGGAAAAGGCGGGCAGAATGTGAATAAAGTGGAAACGGGTGTGCGCCTGATACATATTCCGACGGGTATCACGGTAACATCCACGTCCGAGAGAAGTCAGTATGCAAATAAAAAAGATGCATTGGAAAAATTGAATGTAATCTTGAGCCAGAGAGAACTGGCAGAAAAACAGAAACAGGTTAATTCTGCATGGAGAGAGCATACGAAGATTGTGAGAGGTAATCCGGTCAGAGTATATGAAGGAGAGGGATTTAAGCGAAAGAGATAAAGAACGTAAATTGGATAAAGTGGAATCCGTATGTAGGATGGGAAAAACCTTGAAAAATCCTTCTTAACCACGTATTATGTAATTATAGAATAATACATGCAATATCATTTGAACAAATGGTATTCATGACAGGATGAGAGTTGAAGTACGTGAGAAGAGGAGGACGAGAGAGTGTTTTGTAGAAAGTGTGGTACGAAAAATCCAGATGATGCGAGATTCTGTCGTAACTGCGGCACACCGATGAGCAGTGGACCATCTGTGAACGGTGGTGGTTCCGTGAATGGTGGACAGAATGGGAATCCGACACCGCCGCCGATGGGACAGCCGGGAGCGATGCCGCGTAAGCCTAAGGGCAAACGCAACGGTGCGATGATTGCGATTGTAGCAGTGGTTGTGGTAGCATTGATTGCTTCAGCAGTATTCTTTACCCGGGTAATTGGAATTGGTGGCAGAAGTTACGAAGACACGATCGAAGATATGGTGGATGCAATGAATGATGCTGATATCGAAGAATTCTTTGATCTGATTCCAAAGGAAGTAATCGTATATGCATTGGAGCAGGAAGGATATACCGGATCTAAGAAGGAACTTCTGGAGCAGGCACATGAATTGTTGCAGAATGAATGGAACGATTCATTGGGAAGTAATCTGATCAGTACGGCAGTAGATGTAGACTATGAGATTCAGGATGCACAAGATGTCAAAGGTGATGAGTTAAAGAGTCTGAAAGAAGAGTACAAGGAGGCTGGTGTCAGAGTATCGGCTGCCAAGAACGTTAGTGTTAAATTTACCATCACTGCACTTGGATTCAGCCAGGATACGGTAGAGAACATACCGCTGATTAAGATAAGAGGCTCCTGGTATCTGGATGTAGAATCGCTGGGAATGTTATAGAAAATAATAATGTTATGAAAATGACTTCTTTACCTGAGAGAGAACAGGAAAGAAGTCATTTTTAATGTTATATATTATTTGCCGGTTGGAATGTATGGACGGATTGCTCCGGCTACATTGCTGATCGGCATGGTCTGGAGCCATATGCGTCCCGGTCCGGTTATGACAGTGTTAAAGATGCCTTCACCGCCGAAAAGCATATTTTTCATGCCAGGCACAGCCTGTACGTCCATATTACAGGTGGCATCCATGGCTGCAAGGTGTCCGGTGTCGACGATGATCTGCTGACCAGGCTGAAGATTGTATTCCACTACGTGTCCGTCGAATTCGGCAAATACAATGCCCTGACCGCTGACCTTCTGCATGATGAAGCCTTCACCGCCGAAGAGACCGGATCCGATCTTCTTACGGAAATGCATGGAGAGTGTAACGCCTGCTTCGCTGGCGAGGAATGATTTCTTCTGGAAGATCATCTCATTACCTGGTGTAATCTGGAATGCGCGGATAGATCCCGGGAAGCAGGATGCAAATGCGATCATGCCGTTACCGTTCGTTGCAGTGTAGACATTCTGGAACAGCTTCTCACCGCTGACTGCGCGCCCGAATGCTTTGCCGATGCCGCCGTTGCTGGTTGTTTCCATTTTCATATTCGGAGACATCCATGACATGGCACCGCCCTCTGTAATCATGCGTTCTCCATCAGCCAGCTGACAGATAACAACCGGTAATGTTTCACCTTGGATTTCATATTTCATAGTAGCCACCTCTTTCGCTTTTTCTTTTATTATAGTATAGTTAAGGCATATGGTCTACCAATATCGAGAAAAGAAGATCAGTAAATGGAGGAGTATAATATGGCGGCAAGCTGTGAGTTTTGTTCAAATTATGTATATGATGACGATGAGGAAGAATATTACTGTGATGTGAATCTGGACGAGGATGAGTATTACCGGTTCGTGAACAGTAATTATAAAGAATGTCCATATTATCGGTCAAATGATGACTATAAGATCGTGAGACACCAGATGTAATCCGATGATTGCAGATGCGGGCAGATGTAAGAATGTGAAATGAGAGAGGATGGGGATCAGGATGGAACATTCATGTGTGGACTGTGCTATAAAGAAATGTAACACAGGAAAAGGAAAGTATCCGGAGTTCTGTGCAACAGAGCATATGCCGGATGAGGTACTTGCGGATGCAATGGCCTGTTATGAAGAGAAAGAGAACCGAGAAGTGTCCGTTGCGGCAGCGAGAGTGGAGTACGAGCATTATTGTCAGTACACCAGAGTGCAGGAGATCATGGCATTTGCGGAAAATATGCATATGAAGAAGCTTGGCATTGCAACATGCGTAGGTCTGTTGAACGAGAGTCGGACGTTGGCACGTATTTTTCGGGACAATGGATTCGAAGTGTATGGCATTGCCTGTAAGGCAGGTGCACAGAAGAAGACGTCGGTGGGAATCCCGGAGGAATGTAATGCAGTGGGAGCGAATATGTGCAATCCGATTCTGCAGGCGAAGATGCTGAATGAAGCTGGCACGGAATTGAATGTGGTCGTGGGATTGTGCGTTGGGCATGATAGTCTGTTTTACAAATATTCGAATGCGCTGTGTACGACAGCAGTGACAAAGGATCGTGTGTTGGGTCATAATCCGGTAGCGGCATTGTATACCGCAGAGACGTATTACAAAGATAAATTGAAAAAATAACGTAAGAATCGCAGGCTGTGATTAATCAAACGTTTTGATTACTAATAAAAGTTGTTTGATTAATCATAGCCTGTGTTAGTATAGTTTAATTTAAGCCGCTTAATTTCCTTCTTGCAACTGAGAAGAAAATATAGCATAATAAATGCTTAGAAAAGCGTTCGGTTTTTAAATGACGAACGGATAGGAGAGCAAATGTTTCCACATATTAAGGTAGAATTACGGGCAGAAGACAAATTTTTTGGCCCCGGCGTGTGTGAATTGCTGGAACTGATTGAGCAGACAGGTTCCCTGCAATCGGCGTGCACGGAGATGGGACTTTCATATAGTAAGGGCAGCAGGATGCTGAGAGGCATCGAGCGGCAGCTTGGAGTGTCTGCAGTGCGCAGATGGACTGGTGGAGCCGGGGGCGGCGGAGCTGAATTGACGAAAGAAGGTAAACTTTTGATAGATAATTACCGCCATATGACAGCAGAGATTGAGAAATATACGGAAACAACATTTGATAAATATTTTGGCGGAGACTGGTTGAACAGAGAATAGCAGTACAGGAGGATTCGGTAATGAAATTAATCAGGACAGAAGATGCAGTGGGACATGTATTGTGCCACGATATTACACAGATCATCAAAGGTGTGACGAAGGATGCGGTATTCCGCAAAGGTCATATCGTGACGGAAGAAGATATTCCGGTACTTCTGTCTGTGGGTAAAGAGAACCTATATGTATGGGAAAAGCAGGAAGGTATGCTTCATGAAAATGAGGCGGCAGAGATCCTTCGGGAGATCAGTCAGGGTGAGCACATGCATCCATCTGAAGTGAAGGAAGGTAAGATTGAACTGATCGCGGATTGTGACGGTGTATTGAAGATCAATGGTGAAAAACTTCGCGCAGTGAATGCACTTGGTGAGATGATGATTGCCAGTCGCCATGGTAATTTCCCGGTAAAAAAGGGAGATAAGATCGCGGGCACGAGAGTGATTCCTCTGGTCATTGAAGAGGAGAAGATGAACCGTGCAAAGGAAGTGGCCGGTAAGGAGCCATATTTCACATCCTCCCATATGAACAGAAAAAAGTAGGAATCGTAACGACCGGAAGTGAAGTGTATCATGGACGGATTCAGGATACATTTACACCGGTGATCATTGACAAGGTGACCGAATACGGAGCAGAGATCGCAGGACATGAGATCTGTGATGATAAACCGGAAATGATTGAGGATGCAATCCATGACCTGTTAAAAAGAGGGTGCAACATGATCCTCTGTACTGGAGGCATGAGTGTGGATCCGGATGACCGTACACCGCTTGCAATTAAGAACGTAACCGGCAATGTAGTAAGCTATGGCGCACCGGTACTTCCGGGAGCAATGTTTTTGCTGGCATATTACGGAGGCGATTTGCCGGTGATGGGGTTGCCGGGATGTGTTATGTATGCAAAGAGAACTGTGTTTGACTTAGTGCTGCCGAGAATTATGGCAGGAGAGATCCTTACCAAAGAAGATCTGGATCTTCTGGGTGAAGGTGGTTTGTGTCTGAACTGTCCGATATGTACATTCCCGAACTGTGGATTTGGCAAATGCGGAAGCAGATAACTGTCGGACTATCAGGGATTAATATCAGAAAATGATCAGCGAAAGTTGAGGAATGGATCAATGAGAGAGTTATTTGAAGCAATAGATAATTGCGAGGCAGGCAGTGTGAATATGGTGCTGACTGCGCTGGATGGAGAATATCTGGGAGAGAAGGCACTGGTATCAGATGGAAAGCTGATTTGGGAGAGTAATGAAGAAGGCTTCTTTTCAAAGTATGAAGAAGCAGTCTGTCAGATGCAGGACAGCGGCGTGGTTACAATAGGAGACAGCCGGGTGTTCTGTGACACATTGGGACAGGAAAAACAGCTGGTCATCTGTGGAGGCGGTCATGTGTCAATGCCCGTGATCAAAATTGGTATAATGATGGGCTGGGAAGTAACCGTATTGGAAGACAGACCCAAATTTGCAGACAATGCCAGAAGAGCCGGGGCAAGTCATGTAATCTGTGAACCTTTTGAAGAGGGACTTGACAAAGTGCCGGGAAGTTCCGATACATATTTTGTAATTGTGACCCGTGGACACCGGTATGATCAGGCGTGCCTGGAGAAGATAGCAGAGAAAGAACATGCCTATATCGGTATGATCGGAAGTCGGAGAAGAACAACACTGGTCAAAAAGCTTCTGGAAGAACAAGGTACGGATAAGGCGGTATTAGATGCAGTCTATACACCAATCGGTCTGGATATCGGCGCTGAGACACCGGAAGAGATTGGCGTAGCGATTATGGCAGAGATTATTGAAGTGAAAAATAAGAAAAAACGTACCTTTGGTTATTCCAAAGAAATGGTTAGAGCCATTATGGATACCGAAAAATATCCGGGCAGAAAGGTCATGACAACGATTATTACAAGAAAGGGATCGGCACCGCAGGGAATCGGTGTGAAGATGCTGGTGCTCGCAGATGGCAACTGTATCGGAACCATTGGCGGTGGCTGTATGGAGTCAGCGGTACTGCAGAAAGCATTGCTTCTGCTGAGAAGTGATGATACACAGGCAAGAATCTGTCAGGCAGATTTGACCGGTAATGATGCAGAAGACGAAGGCATGGTATGTGGTGGCATGGTAGATGTGCTGTTGGAAGTGATTGAGTAACAATGGCGTTGGGAAGAGGAAGATTATGAAGGATTTGCAGGGACGAGATATTAATTACATGAGAATATCTATTACCGACCGTTGCAATCTGCGTTGTAAATACTGTATGCCGGACGGCATCGAATTACTTCCAATGAGCGAGATCCTGACATTTGAGGAGATCCTGAGGGTCTGTAGGCAGGCGGTGGAACTTGGTATTACCCGTTTCAAGATCACCGGAGGAGAGCCATTGGTGAGACGCAGATGTGTAGAACTGATCCGTCAGATCAAAGCACTTCCGGGAGTAGAGCAGGTGACTATGACGACGAACGGTGTGTTGCTTTCCGGGTATCTGGATGAACTTCTGGATGCGGGGCTGGATGCAGTGAATATCAGTCTGGATACGCTGGATCGCAGAAGATTCGAGGAGATTACAGGATTTGATCAGTTGCCGGAGGTGTTGAAGTCAATTGATGCAGCGGCAAGCAGCGGACTCAGAGTGAAAGTGAATGCAGTGTTGCAGAAAGATAAAAATGCAGAGGAATGGCAGGATATCCTGAACATTGCAGAAAAGCAATCTATCGATGTGCGGTTTATTGAGATGATGCCGATTGGAAAAGGAAGAGAGTGTGACGGAATTTCCAATGATGACCTGTTAAGAGAGATTCAGAAGCAGTATCCGGGTGTCTGTAAGGATGACAGTGTACATGGCAATGGACCAGCGGTATATTATCACATTCCGGGATTTATTGGAAGTGTAGGATTCATCAGTGCAATCCACGGAGTATTCTGCAGTAACTGTAACCGGATACGTATGACGGCGACAGGAGAGCTGAAGCCTTGTCTCTGTTACAGAGATACAATGTCTGTGAGAGATGCAGCCAGGTATGGAACGGATTCGGAGATTCGGGAGAAATTGCAGGAAGCCGTAGAGATGAAGCCGAAGCAGCATTGTTTTGATATGAAAGAGGATATTACCGAACAGCACAAGATGGTTCAGATAGGAGGATAACAGATGGGAAAGATATTAGGCATCTGTATCAGCGAAAAACGTGGTACAGAGAAGCACGAGATACCAGAGGCTAATCTGGTTAAGGATTGGGGAATCGAAGGAGACGCTCACGGCGGCAAATGGCACAGACAGGTGAGTCTGCTGTCGTTTGAGAAGATTGAGGATTTCCGAGCAAAAGGTGCAGAGGTAGATTTTGGTGCATTTGGCGAGAATCTGATCGTGGAAGGATATGATCTTCGGGCACTTTCGGTGGGAACCAGATTCCAGGTCGGAGATGCAGTGCTGGAATTGACGCAGATCGGCAAGGAATGTCATAGTCATTGTCAGATCTATAAACGGATGGGTGACTGCATTATGCCGAGGGAAGGCGTATTTACCGAAGTGATAGAGCCTGGACATATCAAAATTGGAGATGAGATTACCATGATTCCACCGAAGAAAGACAGACCATTTACCGCAGCAGTGATCACGCTGAGTGATAAAGGTGCTGCCGGAGAGAGAGAAGACAAGAGTGGACCGAAGATTGTAGAGATGATTAAAGAGGCAGGTTACGATGTAAAGGAGACATTACTTCTTCCTGACGGACGGACTGCACTGGAGAAACAGCTAATCCGTCTTGCAGACCAGCGTCAGATCAATGTAATCTTCACCACAGGTGGAACAGGATTTGCAGAGCGCGACGTGACACCGGAAGCAACCATTGCGGTCTGTGACCGGATGGCAAATGGCATTGCCGATGCGATTCGCAATTATTCCATGACAATCACACCGAGAGCGATGTTTAGCCGGGCGGTATCGGGGATCCGCAAGAAGACATTGATCATCAATCTGCCGGGAAGCCCGAAGGCAGTGCAGGAAGCATTGGAATTCCTGTTACCGAATCTGGATCACGGTATTGGAATATTAAGAGGGAGTGAAGGGGAATGCGCCAGATAGGCGCACTACTCCGGAAAGATATTGAAAAATGAAGAAACGAGTATTAGCAGCAATGTTAGCAGGCGTGATGGTATTGGGACTTGTCGGATGTGGCGGAAGTTCCGATGATAAGAAAGAAGACGCCAAGACAGAGGACACAGCAAAGGACGAAGACAAGGAAAGTGACGGAGAGCAGTTTGAAGACACCACGATTACGATCTTTGCAGCAAAGAGTCTGAACGGCGTAGTCGATGAGCTGATTGCTATGTATAATGAGGAGCAGCCGAATGTAGAGGTTGTAGCAAGCTATGACAGTTCAGGAACTCTGATGGAGCAGATTGAGCAGGGGGCAGCGTGTGACCTGTTTTTCTCAGCAGCACAGAAGCAGATGGATCAGCTCGAAGGAGATGAGCTTGTAGTAGACGGAATCCGTGCAAATGTAGTCAACAATCAGGTATGTGTGGTAACATACAAAGGAAGCGACACGAAGGTAACCGGACTGGAAGACATTGACAAGGCTGAAAGCTTTGCGCTGGCTGATGGAAGTGTTCCGGTTGGTAAATACACACGCCAGGCTATGGTAAATGCAGGTATGCTGGATAAGGTTGATGATGTATCTACGATCACAACACGGGAAGTATCGGATGCACTCGGCGGAATCGAGATCAATGAGTGCGCCAATGTTGGTGCGGTAACAGCTGCTGTATCAGAAGGCTCTAACGAAGTGGGTACCGTATATAAATCAGACACATACGGACTGGAAGACAAGCTTGAGATTTTGCAGGTAGTAGGCTATGACCTGACAGGAGATGTTATCTATCCGGTCGCTCAGATCAAGAATGACGAAGCCGATGATTTGGAAAGTGAAGCAGCACTGGATTTCCTGCATTTCCTGACATCAGATAAGGCAAAAGAAGTATATGAGAAATATTTATTCGATACAGATGTAGAGTAATAAACGAATGATCAAAGTTATTATTAAGTTGCTATCAAAGTAAGGAGACGATCGAGATGAAAGAGATTATGGAGATTTTGAATAACCTGGACTGGAGTCCACTGTTTATATCAATCAAGACGGGTATCGTGGCGACCATCATCTCTTTCTTTCTCGGCATCTATGCGGCACGTAAGGTGATCAAGGCAAAACCATGGGTAAAGGCAGTGGCAGACGGAATCCTGACACTTCCTATGGTGCTGCCGCCTACGGTAGCCGGATTTTTCCTGCTGCTGTTATTCAGCAGAAGAAGACCGGTGGGAATCTTTTTGTATGAGACATTTGACATTAAGGTCGTACAGACCTGGCTTGGATGTATTATCGCAGCAACGGTAATCGCATTTCCATTAATGTACCGGAATGCCAGAGCAGCATTTGAGCAGGTGGACGTGAATCTGATCTATGCAGGAAGAACACTTGGTATGAGTGAAATGGCCATTTTCTGGAAAGTGGTGGTGCCAACGGCAGGACCGGGAATCATATCCGGAACGATCCTGACATTTGCAAGAGCGCTGGGTGAGTATGGAGCAACGTCCATGCTTGCAGGCAATATTCCAAAAAAGACGGCAACCATTTCCCAGAGGATAGCCATGGTCGTGCAGGATGGCGACTATATGACGGCGGGGGTGTGGGTCATCATCGTCATGCTGATTGCATTTGGTGTGATTGTATTGATGAATCTGATCTCCGGCAGGAAAATGAAAAATATTAAACGTTGGTAAGAAAGAGGACAGGTTATGGGTGAGTTTACACATTTTAATGGACAGGGCGAAGCGATTATGGTGGATGTCAGTGAGAAGCAGGATACGGTAAGAGAAGCGATGGCGTCGGGGCGTATCCGTATGTCAGAAGAATGCTATGCAAAGGTGAAAGCTGGTGACATGAAGAAGGGGGATGTGCTGGGCGTGGCGCGGATCGCAGGCATCATGGGAACCAAGAAGACCTCAGAGCTGATTCCGCTGTGCCATATCCTGAATCTCAGTAAAGTAGAAGTGGAATTTATCTGTCACGATGAGACCTGTGAGATTGAGGTCAGATGTACGGCAAAAACGACAGGTAAGACGGGCGTAGAAATGGAAGCACTGACTGGTGTAAATGTAACACTGCTTACCATTTATGATATGTGCAAGGCAGTAGATAAAGGTATGGAAATCAATGAAGTCCATCTGCTTCGCAAATCCGGCGGCAAGAGCGGGCTGTGGGAGAGAGTATGATTGAGATAAATATCAGCAGGACACTGGGAAGATTCCATCTGAATATAGAAGTGAAGAGTGACAGCAAGCGGATCGGCATCCTGGGGGCAAGCGGCTGTGGCAAGAGCATGACGCTAGGATGCATTGCCGGAATTGAGTCACCGGATCGGGGGCGGATCGTGCTGGAAGGACGCACGCTGTATGACAGAGAGCAGAAGATCAATGTGAAGCCACAGAAGAGGAAGATCGGCTATCTGTTCCAGAATTATGCATTATTCCCGACCATGTCTGTGCGTAAGAATATTATGGCGGGGCTGAAATGCGGCAAGGCAGAGCAGGAGCAGATCGCAGATAAGATGATCACCAAGTTCCAGCTGGACGGACTGGGAGACCGACTGCCGGGAGAGCTTTCCGGCGGGCAGCAACAGAGAGCAGCACTGGCAAGGATCATGGCTTATGAACCAGAGGTGATCCTGCTGGATGAGCCATTTTCCGCACTGGATGAATTTCTAAAAGACAGACTGCAGCAGGAACTGATTCAGATGCTGGAGGACTATCCGGGAACCGTTATTCTGGTGTCGCATAGTCGGGATGAGATCTACCGTTTCAGCGATGAACTGATCGTTATGGATCAGGGGAAAGTGGTGTGTCACGGAAACACAGAAGAGACGTTTGATTGCCCGGAATGGAAAGAAGCAGCAAGGCTGACCGGATGTAAGAATATCACGGAAGCCATCAGAGAAGACGAACATCATCTGCAGGTGCCGGGCTGGGGTATCCGGTTTACGCTGGAACAGCAGATCGATGAGGATATCCGTTATGTGGGAATCCGTGCGCATGATTTCGAGCCAATCTGGCTTGCTGACGGAGAGCAGCCGGAGGAAGGATGGATAAAAGTAAAAGTGGACAGCGTTGCAAATCTGCCGTTTGAACATAAGTATTTTCTTAAAGAATCAGAGGAACAGGAGGATGTTTGCTGGTTCGTACAGAGAGATCTGTGGGATGTGCTGGAAAAGAAAGGCATGCCGGGGTGGCTTAAGATACCGGAAGAAAAATTACTGTTATTAAAATAAGGTGTTAAGTAGAGAAGACTTTGAGAATAATATGTTTCGAAGTCTTTTTTTTGCTAAAAACGGTGACAAATATAAAAATATATGATACTATAACTAAAAATATAGAAATATGTAAACGAACAAGGAAGACAAATATGGAAGAGAATCAAAATGTTGAATGGAAAACGAAGTGGCGCGATGAATATTTAAAATGGATATGTGGGTTTGCAAATGCACAGGGTGGGAAAATCTACATAGGAACAGCAGACGATGGGACAATTGTTGGTGTGCAAAATAGTAAAGTATTGCTGGAAGATATTCCTAATAAAATACAAACAATGCTTGGAATTGTGGCAGATGTAAATTTGTTGTCGTCAAATGATAAAGAGTATATTGAAATTATAGTGAAACCTAGTAATTTTCCTGTTAATTATAAAGGGGAATATCATTATAGATCTGGCAGTACTAAACAGCAGTTAAAAGGAATTGCGCTTGCGGATTTCTTGGTAGAAAAAACAGGAGTTAGATGGGAAGATGTTCCAGTTCCCGGAATTGAAGTTGAAGATTTAGATAAGGATAGTTTTGACATTTTTAGAAGAGAAGCACTTCGGAGTAAAAGGATGACACAAGCAGACCTACGGATAAGTAATGAGGAGTTGATAGACAGTTTGGGTTTACAAACAGAAATTGGAATGAAGCGAGCAGCAATTATGATGTTTCACAGAAATCCCGAAAAATGGATTCCTGGATGTTATACCAAAATAGGAAAGTTTAGAAGTGCTTCGGATCTGCAATATCAAGATGAAGTACATGGTTCGTTGTTTTTGCAGGCAGATCGAGTGATTGAACTGATATATTTAAAGTATTTAAAGGCACCGATTACATACGATAATATGACCAGAATAGAAACATATCCATATCCTAAAGATGCGGTAAGAGAAGCTTATTATAATGCACTGATTCATTCCTGTTGGTTTAGCGGAACTCCAATTCAGATTAGAATAGAAGAAGAGGCAATGTATATTAGTAATGATTGTGTGTTCCCATTAGGCTGGACTGCGGAAACATTGATGCACAGACATAGGTCAAAACCATATAATCCGAGTATTGCAAACGCCTTTTTCAGAGCAGGTTATGTAGAAAGCTGGGGACGAGGAATTCAAAAGATATGTGAAAGCTGTAGGAATCATGGAACGGCACAGCCGGAATATTTTATTCATACTGAAGATATCATGGTGAAATTATCTGCGATTTCTCAAGAAGAAATAAAAAAAGTTTTAATCCGTCAACATGGCGGTTTAAATGGCGGTTTAGAAAATGAAATTATACAGACGCTAACGGAAGAACCTGGAATTACTCAGAAAAAAATGTCAGAAAAACTTAATACTCCTGTAAGAACGATTCAACGAGCATTGAAGAAATTGCGAGAAGAAGGTCTTGTAGAGCGTGTGGGCGGGAAAAAGTATGGATATTGGGAAATACATAAATGACAGAAATTCCGGTTCATAAACCCTGCGTTATGTGCTATAATAAGAAAGCATTTATAATGATACTATTTTAGAAGGAGTTATTTGGTATGGATTTGTTAACAATCAGAGAATTATATAAAGACCAGGAGAAGTATCTGGATCAGGAGATTACCATTGGGGGATGGGTAAGAAGTATCCGTGATTCCAAGACTTTTGGATTTATCGTAGTAAATGACGGAACATATTTTCAGCCGTTACAGGTGGTGTACAGCGACAAGCTGGACAACTTTGCTGAGATCTCTAAGATGAATGTCGGAGCAGCAATCATTGTGAAGGGTACACTGGTAGCAACTCCACAGGCAAAGCAGCCATTTGAGATCCAGGCAGAAGAAGTACAGATCGAGGGAGCATCCGCACCGGATTATCCGCTGCAGAAGAAGCGTCACAGCTTTGAGTATCTGCGTACCATCAGCCACCTGAGACCACGTACTAATACATTCCAGGCAGTGTTCCGTGTACGTTCACTGACAGCATATGCAATTCACAAATTCTTCCAGGAGAGAGGTTTTGTATATGTTCACACACCACTGATCACAGCAAGTGACTGTGAGGGTGCAGGTGAGATGTTCCAGGTAACTACACTGGATATGGATAATGTGCCTAAGACGGATGACGGCAAAGTAGATTACGCACAGGATTTCTTTGGCAAGCAGACAAGCCTTACCGTAAGTGGCCAGCTGAATGGAGAGACTTATGCACAGGCATTCCGCAACATTTATACATTTGGACCGACATTCCGTGCAGAGAATTCTAACACGACACGTCATGCAGCAGAGTTCTGGATGATTGAGCCGGAGATCGCATTTGCAGATCTGGAAGACGATATGGAATTAGCAGAAGCTATGCTGAAATATGTCATTACTTACGTAATGGAGAATGCACCGGAAGAGATGAAGTTCTTTAATTCATTTGTAGACAAGGGACTGATCGACCGTCTGGAGAATGTGGTATCTTCTGACTTCGCAAGAGTGACTTATACAGAAGCTGTTGAGATGCTGGAGAAGCACAATGACAAATTCGATTACAAGGTATCCTGGGGCGTTGACCTGCAGACAGAGCATGAGCGTTATCTGACAGAGCAGGTATTTAAGCGTCCGGTATTCGTAACAGATTATCCGAAGGATATCAAAGCATTCTATATGAAGATGAATGATGACAATAAGACTGTGGCAGCAGTAGACTGTCTGGTACCTGGCATCGGTGAGATCATCGGAGGAAGCCAGAGAGAAGACGATTACGAGAAGCTGGCAGCGCGTATGGAAGAATTGGGTATGAAGACAGAGGATTATCAGTTCTACATGGATCTTCGTAAATACGGTTCTACCCGCCATGCCGGATTCGGACTGGGATTTGAAAGATGCATCATGTACCTGACCGGTATGAGCAATATCCGTGACGTAATCCCATTCCCAAGAACAGTAAACAATTGCGAGTTATAAGCAATTACAGATGATGATGCCGCAGACTGACAGGAGGGATAGTATGAATATATTAGTAGTAGATGACGAAAGAGAAATAGCAGATGTTATCGAACTGTATCTTCAGAATGATCAGTATTCGGTATTTAAGTTTTATACGGGACAGGACGCATTGGACTGCATCCGGGATAAGAAGATTGATCTGGCGATTCTGGATGTGATGCTTCCGGATATTGATGGCTTCCAGATTCTGAAGAAGATCCGTGAGAAGTATACATTTCCGGTTATCATGCTGACGGCGAAGACCGAATATATGGATAAGATCACGGGACTTACGTTGGGAGCGGATGATTATATGCCGAAGCCATTTAACCCATTGGAGCTGGCTGCGAGAGTCAAGGCGCAGCTCCGCCGGTATACGCAGTACAATGAAGTGGGTAAGGATGCCGGGGATGTGCTCGATGTGGGTGGTCTGTCCTTGAACCGTACCTCGCACGAGTGTATTTACAATGAGGTACCGCTGACACTGACACCGATTGAATTTGATATTCTGTGGCTGCTCTGTGAGAACCGGGGCAAGGTGATCAGTTCGGAAGAATTATTTGAAAAAGTATGGAATGAAAAGTACTATAAGAACAGTAATAATACGGTAATGGTGCATATCCGGCATCTCCGTGAGAAGCTGAGTGCGCCGACCGGTAACTCGGATTTCATTAAGACCGTATGGGGAGTAGGATACAAAGTTGAAGAATAATTATCGTAAGTTAAAGTTCAGTATTCTGCTGGAGACGGTGCTGATCACGGCACTGACTGTATTGGTTGGCGGCTTTCTTCTTAATTATGTGGTGGACGGAATTTACAACGACTCCTTTGCAAAGGGGTTTGTCAAGTTCATGGAAACCTTTCATATGGAAGAACAGACCGCCATTCATTTATATTGGAGACTGATTGGGAATAACAAGATCTTCTTTTTGATCATGGGATTCCTTCTGCTTTTTGCGCTGTTTTTCTACATTGCACTGACGCAGATGACGAGATATCTGGATCAGGTAGGAGATGGCATAGAGAATATTCTGTCGGAATCGTCTGAGCCGATTCATCTGATCACAGAGCTGAAGCCGATCGAGATCCGTCTGAATGAGATCAAGGCAACGCTGAAACGGCAGGAGCTGGAAGCAGTGGAGAGCGAAAAGCGTAAGAATGATATGGTGCTCTTTCTGGCGCATGATCTGAAGACGCCGCTGACATCGGTGGTGGCGTATCTGACCATGCTTGACAGCCATCCGGATATGTCGGTAGAGGAACGTGCCAAGTACACACACATTTCTCTGGAAAAAGCGATTCGTCTGGGTGATCTGATCAACGAGTTTTTTGATATTACCAAGTTCAGTTTGCAGGAATTTGAACTGGAGCCGGTAGATCTGAATCTGTCTATGATGCTGGAGCAGATTGCCGACGAGTTATATGGAGTGCTTCAGAAGAAGCATCTGACTTGTGAGGTGGAAGCAGAGGATGATCTGGAAGTGGAGGGAGATCCTGACAAGCTGGCTCGTGTATTTGACAATATTCTCAGGAATGCTGTGGCATACTGTTATGAGAACACGACGATCCGCATTGATGCGCATAGAAAGCGTGGCGATGTAGAGATTATATTTCAGAATGAGGGTAAGAAGATTCCCGGCGCCAAGCTGCAGACGATTTTTGAAAAATTCTATCGCCTGGATGATTCCCGCTCTACTGAAACGGGCGGTGCGGGACTGGGACTTGCCATTGCCCGTGAGATCGTAGAGCTTCACGGAGGTCGTATCATAGCCAAGAGTGATGATAATAAGACGCAATTTGTAGTAACGCTGCCATCGAAGAGCAAGCAGGAAGAAGGAGACAGCGATGAGGTTCATACACATAGCGGACGTGCATCTAGGCGCAAGTCCGGACGCAGGAAAAAAGTACAGCGAAAAAAGAAAAAATGAGATCTGGGACAGCTTTCGCAAAGTGATCGAGGTGTGCCGCAGAGAGGAGACAGATCTGCTGCTGATTGCAGGAGATCTTTTTCACAGACAGCCGCTGCTTCGGGAACTGAAGGAAGTGGATGCCATGTTTGGAAGCATTCCGCATACACAGGTGGTGCTTGTGGCGGGCAATCATGACTATATTAAAAAGCAGTCCTATTACCGTAATTATACGTGGAATCAGAATGTGCACATGATCTTATCGGATGAAGTGTCGTGTATTCAGTTACCGACCATGAATCTGGCTGTGTATGGATGCAGCTATTATGAAAAAGAGAATCAGGAGTCGTTATATGAGCAGATAGAGTTAAAGGATATCTGCAGATATCATATTCTGCTGGCACATGGCGGGGATGCATCTCATTTGCCATTCCGCAAAACGGTTGTAGATGAGATTGGATTCGACTATGTGGCGTTGGGACATATCCACAAGCCAGAAGTGCTGATTCCAAACCGTATGGCATATGCTGGCGCGTTGGAGCCGATCGATCGCAATGATATCGGCGCGCATGGATTTGTGCGGGGAATTCTGGATCCGAGTGGATGCCGCATTTCTTTCGTGGAACATGCGGAACGCGAATATGTACATCTGGATGTACCGGTGGATGAAAAGATGACTGGCTATGATCTGCATACCAGGATTGACGAACTGATTGGTCAGAGGGGTGTACAGAATATGTATTGTCTGAGCCTGGAAGGCAGGCGTGATCCGGATGTGGCATTTGATCTGAGTCAGATGGATACTTTTGGAAATGTGCTGGAGATCATGGATCATACCAGACCGGCATATGACTATGAGAAACTTCTGGGACGCAATCAGGAGAATCTGTTGGGGCGCTATATTGCAAGCTTTGAAGGCGCAGAAGCCGACAGCACGGAATACGCAGCTTTATGCGAGGGAGTGCAGGCGCTGCTTGATACAAGGAGAGAACAGACATGAAGCTTAGGGAACTGAAACTGAAGAATTTCGGCAAATTTCATGATAAGAGCATTCAGCTTCAGGATGGGATCAATGTAATCTGTGGGGAGAATGAATCCGGCAAGACTACAATGCATACTTTTATTAAGGCAATGTTGTTTGGACTGGAGCGCGGACGCGGACGGGCGTCGGCGAAGGATACATTTTCCAGATATGAACCCTGGGAATACGGTAATTATTATTCGGGGGAACTGAAGTTTCAAAGCAATGAGAAAGATTTTTGTTTGCAAAGAAATTTTGATAAATATTCCAAGAGCGTTAAGTTATATTGTGAAACGGATGGCGAAGAATTATCTCCCGAGGATGGAGACCTGGAGATGGTGTTGGATGGACTGACAGCGTCGTCTTATGAGAACACACTGTGTATCGGGCAGCTCCATGCAGCGACGAACCAGGCACTGGCTGCGGAACTTAAGAATTATGCGACTGGTTATTATATGACCGGAGACAGTGATATTGATGTGTCAGCAGCGCGAGCAGAATTATTTGAGAAGAAGAAGGAAGCTGACAGGGAAGCAAGGGAGATGTTGCAGCGCAAAGAGCGTAAGAGGGAGGCGTTAGAACAGGAAGCGGCACATATATGGAGAGACATTCATTATATGGACAGCGAGTTAAAGGAAGTAGAACTGGAATTACAGTACCGGGACGTGGATGAAGTGGAAGAAGAACCGGCAGAAGAAGTGCCGACATCCAGGTGGAGAGTGCATCCACTGGAAATTGTGGCAATTATAGGTGCCTGTATCCTGCTTTTGTGTGTGTTGCCTGGTCCGTGGAATTCGTTGGTCACGACTGTAGTTATCGTGCTTGGAATCATCTATATCTGGAACAGGATGAAGGTCGGCAAGCGGAAAGCGAAGACAGAAGAAGTGGCAGAAGAACTGGATGTCGGGGAAGAGCTGATATCGACAGAGAAGCTTCGGTGGAAGAAAGAACAACTGACCAATATGCGTAAGGAAAAGCAGATTGAATATGAGAATCTTCAGGAAAGTCTCCGGGAACTGGATCATATGAGTATGGATTACAGGGAAGTGGACCGTAAGAGAGAAGCACTTATGCTGGCAATCAGTCGTCTTGACATGCTGACTTTGGAAATGCAGAAGCAGATGGAACAGGTGCTGAACCGTAAAGCATCTGCGGTCATGGAGAAGCTGACGGATGGAAGATACAGCCGTCTGGTGATTAATGATTCTCTGCACATGCATGTATGGCATGAGAATCAGCAGATCGCGGTAGAACAGCTCAGCCAGGGAACGTTGGAACAGATTTATTTTGCGTTGCGGATGGCAGTAGCAGATCTTCTGTATGCGGAAGATTATCCGATTATTCTGGACGATACCTTTGCATATTATGATGATACCAGACTGGAACGGGCAATGGCGTGGCTTGCAGAATCGGGAAGACAGGTGCTTTTATTTACCTGTCATCACAGAGAAGGAGAACTGTTGAAAAAAATGAATATTGCTTATACAGATATAAGACTATAAAGAAAGGGAGTCATCACTTCTTGAAACGATGTTCATGAAGTAGTGACTCTCTTTCTTTGGTTGGCTGACCCCGAGTATTGTACCTCTCTCTGATGTCAAAACCTATGCTGTCTCCTGGGAATCTTCCTGCATAGCTTCTTCGTATTTTCTGAGAATTATGCTCTGAATCCGCTCTCTTGTGCCAGAGTTGATTGGATGCGCAACATCCCGATATTCACCGTCTGCTGTCTTCTTGCTAGGCAT
Organism: Dorea sp. AM58-8; assembly: GCF_003464045.1. Taxonomy (NCBI): domain Bacteria; kingdom Bacillati; phylum Bacillota; class Clostridia; order Lachnospirales; family Lachnospiraceae; genus Dorea; species Dorea sp. AM58-8. The sequence continues at coordinate 52,722 of NZ_QSDM01000004.1, forward strand.
TGCAATGAAAAGCCCCTTTTCCCCCTCAATCACTTTGATATCATGTACTACGAACTCTTCATCCATAGTAATAGATACCACAGCTTTGAGCTTTCCCTCCTTTGCAACTTTGCGCACACGTACATCTGTAATCTGCATGGCGTATTCAGCTCCTTTCTCCGGCAATAGTTCTAGCCGGCATTCCTCTATTCTTTTTATCCCACTATTGTTACAGCACATCAATGACTGTTAATAATGATATATGTCAAGTATAGCATAGATTGCTCTGCGTGTGAACAAATATTACAAAAAAAATATAAAATAGCAAAGAAAATTGTTTAAAATTTACAAGAGTAAGTGCAGTTTATTTTTGCAAAGAGAAACATGATGTTTTATGACGTTTACAGCTTGGATTTTTTTAAATATATGTTTATAATAAGATAGATAGAATAGGCTAGGAGGCTTTGATTAATGTATAAGATTAATTTTGGAGAGCCAATCCATGTGCATTTTATTGGCATTGGCGGAATAAGCATGAGCGGACTTGCAGAGGTATTGTTAAAAGAGGGATTTGCAGTATCGGGATCTGATGCCAAAGAGTCAGCTCTGACAGACCATCTTGAACAGATGGGAGCAAAAGTGTTTTATGGACAGAAAGCGTCCAATATTATAGACGGAATTGATGTAGTAGTATATACAGCTGCAATCCATGAAGATAATGAAGAATTTATGGAGGCAAAGAGACAGAAACTTCCAATGCTCAGTCGTGCAGAACTTTTGGGTCAGTTGATGCGTAATTATGATATGCCGATCGCAGTATCAGGTACCCATGGTAAGACAACTACGACATCTATGCTGTCACAGATTCTGTTGGCAGATGATCAGGATCCGACATTATCGGTAGGAGGTATCCTGAAGGCAATTGGCGGTAATATCCGTGTTGGAGATTCGGAACTCTTTGTGGCGGAGGCGTGTGAGTATACCAACAGTTTCCTGCATCTGTTTCCGAAGCTTGCGATCATTTTGAATATTGATGCGGATCATCTGGACTTTTTTAAGGACCTTCAGGATATCCGTAATTCGTTCCGCAAGTTTGCTGAATTACTTCCGGAAGATGGTGTGCTGGTAATCAATCAGCAGATTCCGAATGTGGAAGAGATTACAGATGGTCTGGCATGTAAGGTGGTAACCTTTGGCACGGATCCGTCCGCAGATTACAGCGCAGCAGACATTGCACATGACGAAGTGGGAGATTCTTCCTTCAATGTGATGCATGACGGACAGAAGATGGGACGCATGGCACTTTCTGTGACAGGTGAGCACAATGTGCTGAATGCATTGTCAGCCATTGCGGCAGCAGATATTCTGGGTATTCCATTTGTGTCTATGCAGAAAGGTCTGAAGGAGTTCCGTGGAACGAATCGTAGATTTGAATATAAAGGTACAAAAAATGGATTCACGATCATAGATGATTATGCACATCATCCGACCGAGATCCGGGCAACACTGACAGCAGCAGAGAATTATCCGCATAAAGAAGTGTGGTGTATTTTCCAGCCACATACCTACACCAGAACCAAGGCATTATTTGATGAGTTTGTTGATGCACTTTCTACAACAGACCATGTGATTCTGGCAGATATCTATGCTGCAAGAGAGACGGATACACTGGGGGTATCCTCAGAACAGATCGCAGAAGCATTGAAGAAAAAAGGCTGTGACGCATATTATCTGCCGTCTTTTGAGAAGATCGAAGAATTCGTTCTGGAAAGATGTCAGAAGGGGGATGTGTTGATAACTATGGGAGCCGGAGATGTTGTAAATATAGGAGAAAAGCTCCTTCAGGACTAGTTATCCACATTATCCACATGAATTTATCAACAAAAAAGACAGATTTTGCGTGAAAAAAAACTTTTTCGGTTTATTCCTCGATGCTATAATGTGTATGCTATGAGATGAGAGACGAGGAAGATCGAGATGACGAAATTAACTTTGACAAATTGCGTACAGGGTTATGCAACCCTGGTTGAGAATGAATTTATAGATAAATACATGGCAGAAGCGAATGGCGAGTATGTAAAGGTATACCTTTTATTATTGCGCTATAAGTGCGATCCATCTGTGAACCTTGGTGTGTCGGAAATTGCCGATATTCTGGACTGTACAGAGAAGGATGTCAATCGTGCACTGGATTACTGGACGAAGAAAGGTCTGCTTGATGTTGCCAAGAGCGGAGCTCAGTCTGCACCGCAGGCGCAGGAGAGAGAAGCGGCTGCGACACCGGCGAAGAAGGCAGCGCAGACAGTGATTTCTATGGTGAAGAAGCCAGAGAGTCCGGCGACACCGGAACCTAAGTCTGCACAGACACCGAGTGAGAAGAACCGCAAGGAATTCCGCGAGATTACGCATGTGACAGAGTTGTATCTGGGTAAGACACTGACCAAGACAGAAGTAGAAGAACTGGTGTATTTTTACGATGTACTTGGAATGTCAGCGGATCTGATCGAGTATCTGATCGAATATTGCGTAGAGAATGGGCATAAGAGCATACATTATATTAAGAAAGTTGCACTGTCCTGGAATGACCAGCATGTAACGACTGTAAAGGAAGCTAAGGATGCATCCGGTAAGTATAATAAGAACAGCTATGCGGTGTTGAATGCATACGGCATCAAAGGCCGGGCACCGGCAGAGCCTGAGATGGCATATATTTCCAGATGGAATGATGAGTATGGATTTTCGCCGGAACTGATCGTGGAAGCATGTAATCGTACTATGAATACGATCCATCAGCCGAGTTTTGATTATACGGAATCGATCCTGAAGAGCTGGATGGATAAGGGAGTCAGAGACATTGCTGATGTGAAGGCACTGGATCTGGTACATATGAAAGAAAAAGAAGCCAAGAAGACAGCAGTACCGAGAACATCAAACCGCACCGCGAAGAGCAAGTTTAATAATTTTGAAGGACGCAAGTATCAGGATATGGATGAGCTTACCAGAAAGCTGATCGAGACCCGGTAGCATATTGATTCATATATTAATTCTTACATTGACAAGGAGAGAGCAGTGGCACTTACCAATTCGCAGTATGATCATTTCATGCGTATATATGAAAAGAGACAATTGGATAATGAGAACCGACTGCGGGGACGCTATGAAGAGGTATATGATCGGATCCCGAGACTTCGTGAGCTGGATCAGTCTATTTCGGAGCTTAGTGTTCGACAGGCACGCCGGATGCTGGATGGAGATGAGAGTGCGCTTACTGCATTAAAAGAAGATCTCCATCTTCTTTTTGAAGAAAAGAAACTGCTGTTGACCCAGGCTGGATATCGCGCCGATTATCTTGAATTATCCTATACCTGTCCGGATTGCAAGGACACCGGTTATATAGGAAAAGAAAAGTGCCATTGTTTTAAAAAGGCAATTATAGATTACATGTATACACAGTCCAATCTGCAGGAAATATTACAAAAAGAGAATTTCAATACATTTTCTATGGACTACTATTCGGACAGCCATATCGACCCGCTGACAGGCAGATCTTCCAGAGAAGCGATCCAGACGGCGGTCAGGGCATGTCAGGAATTTACGCAGAACTTTGCAAAGGATGGAGGCAATCTATTGCTTTACGGAGACACTGGTGTGGGCAAGACATTTTTGACGCACTGTGTGGCAAAGGAGCTTTTAGATCAGACATTTTCCGTAATATACTTTACAGCAAGCCAGTTATTTGATATCTTTGCAAAGAAGCAGTTTGAAAAGGATGAGGATGCAGCGCGGGATTATGAACATATATATGACTGTGATCTGCTGCTCATAGATGATCTAGGGACAGAATTTGCAAATGGATTTACCATTTCGCAGATGTTTGTCTGTTTGAATGAAAGATTACTGCGTGGCAAGTCTACGATGATATCCACGAATCTTTCACTGGATGATCTTAATAATATGTACTCGGAAAGGGTGTTTTCCCGTATTACCAGTGCATACACTGTTCTTCGGATTACCGGAGACGATATACGAATTCAAAAGAAACTTATGGGCAGAAAATAATTTTAGGAGGTACTTACAGATGATGCGCCGTAACGAACGTAACTTGGACAATATCCCGGTAGGAGCTTTGGGAATTATCGCACTTGACGGATGTCAGGAGATGGGAAACAGGGTGGATGAATACCTTGCCAAATGGCGTCATGAGGATGGATCTGAGTATAAGGATAATATCGCATTTTCCGGATATGAGAAGGACTCATATCTGCTCAGCGCAAAGGTGCCTAGATTCGGTTCCGGAGAAGCGAAGGGTATTATCAATGAGTCTGTACGAGGCAAAGACATCTATATTCTGGTAGATGTATGTAATTACAGTTGCACTTATTCTATGAGTGGTCACGTGAACCACATGTCACCGGATGACCATTATCAGAACCTGAAGAGAATTATTGCTGCCATTGGTGGTAAGGCAAGACGTATCAATGTCATTATGCCATTCCTGTACGAGAGCCGTCAGCACAAGAGAGGCGGAAGAGAGTCTCTGGACTGTGCACTGGCACTGCAGGAGCTGGTACGCATGGGCGTAGACAATATCATTACATTCGATGCGCACGATCCGCGTGTACAGAATGCAATCCCACTCAGCGGATTCGAGACGGTACGTCCGACTTATCAGTTTGTAAAAGGACTTCTGGGAACAGTTAAAGATCTGAAGATTGACAGTCAGCATATGATGTCAATCAGCCCGGACGAGGGAGCTACAGAGAGAGCCGTATACCTTGCAAATGTGCTGAACCTGGATATGGGTATGTTCTATAAGAGAAGAGACTGCAGTCGTGTAGTAAATGGACGTAATCCGATTATTGCACACGAGTTCCTGGGATCTTCTGTAGAAGGCAAGGATGTGATAATTCTGGATGATATGATTTCATCAGGAGACAGCATCCTGGATGTGGCAAAACAGTTAAAGCAGCGCAAGGCTAAGAGAATCTATGCAGCAGCTACATTCGGTCTGTTCACAAGCGGACTGGACAAATTTGATGAAGCATATGAAGAAGGCATTCTGAATGGTGTGCTGACAACGAACCTGATCTATCAGACACCGGAGCTTCTTTCTAAGCCGTACTACATTAACTGTGATATGAGCAAGTATCTTGCGCTTCTGATCGATACACTGAACCATGACAGCTCTATCGGAAGCATTCTGGATCCGGCAGATCGTATCCAGCATGTAGTAAACATGTATAACAATGGTGAGGAAGTGCTTCCATAAATAAAAGCAGGTTAATAAAGTGAAAATATAAATCGCGGTTCCATTACGGAATCGCCGATTTTAAGTTAATAGTTTATGAAAATGGCACCTGAAATTCCAGCGGAGTTCCGGTGATCGGATGGTGGAACGCGAGTTTGTATGCACAGAGTTTGATTTCCTGCCATCCTTTTTTCTGCGCATTTGGATTGTATTTGGTGTCGCCGACGATTGGACAGCCATATGGGCTAATTGTACACGGATCTGATGGTGGCGTCCGGTGTCCAGGGTGACTTCCAGGAGAGTCTGTTCGGCTTCTCTGGAATGAATGCGATAACTTAAGCGTGCCTCTTTGGCACCATGGGTGTGGTGGTCACATACTCTGGAAGTATTGCTCTTGCTGTCTTTGACAAGGTAATTGACGAGTGTATCGGTCTCTTTGGACGGACAGCCGTCGACCAGCGCCATATAGTGTTTGCCGAAGCCTTCATTTGTTAACTGATGGTTCAGATTCCGGGCAGCCTTTGGATTCTTGGCAAATACCAGAATACCGGATACGGGCTGATCCAGTCTGTGGACTACGGCCAGATACGGTGCAGATCTATGTTTGTGTGAAGAAGAACGGTGTTCTGTCTCAGCCAGATGGTTCAGGATCATGTGCTCCAGATCAGGAGTGCTGATACGATGGCTTTGGGTGGCAAGACCATGCGGCTTGAAACAGACGATAATGTCTGGATCTTCATATAATATCTGTAATTCCTGTCTCATAAATATCTCCCCTTATTATGATGATAGTGTTTTTGCCCCAACCTAATTTAAACACAGTAGCAAAAAATGTGCAAGTGATAGAGTGGTTATAAAAAATCCTATAAATTTATAGATAACACAAATAAATACGACTTACTTATAGATAAAGCCGATTTGTCAGACTATAAAACGAGTGATATAATAGTTGTGCGAAGTGAAAAGAAACACAAAAGGATTTGTATTTTAAAATATAAAAGTTATAAACCAATTAAAAAGATGGGTTATAGAAAATATCAATATATACGAGGTTTTTATGAGTGAGGCATATTTAAAAGCAATCGAATTGCATAAGGATTTCGGACATGTACAGGCACTCCGAGGGGTGTCTGTAGCAGCGTATGAGGGAGAGGTACTTGCAATCGTTGGTGATAACGGCGCAGGTAAGTCCACGCTGATCAAAATCCTGTCCGGAGTATTGAGACCAGATCAGGGCAAGATCAAAGTAGGTGATCAGGAATACACAGGTCTGACTACCAGAGGGGCAATCGAGGCAGGTGTGTCCACCGTATATCAGGATCTGGCACTGGGTAATACGATGGATGTGACATCGAACCTGTTCCTGGGAAATGAGCATTCCAGATTCGGATTTTTGAAAAAGAAGGCAATGAATAAGAAAGCAGAAGAACTGCTTCGGAATCTGGATATCAGAATTCCGGATGTGACGATTCCGGTTGGGAATCTGAGTGGTGGTCAGAGACAGGGCGTAGCAGTAGCGCGTCTGGTGAATCGCGGCGGTAAGGTGTTTATCTTTGATGAACCGACAGCAGCGATGGGACTGAATGAGACGAATGCAGTACTGAAGCTGATTCGCAGATTGGCATCGGATGGATATGTGGTAATTGTGATCAGCCACAATATGCCGCAGGTATTTGATATTTCGGATCGGATCTGTATTATGCGGCAGGGCAGGGTGATCGGCGAGATGAAGACCTGTGAGACGACCATGGACGAGGTGGTGTCTATGATTACAGGCGCAAAAGAAAAACAGGGACAGGCAGGTGCTTAGCGTGAAAAAGAAATTACAGGGACATTCATATATGATCTTTCTGATCACAATACTGGTCGTATTGATCATGGCATTATCTATTGCATCGCCATTTTTCCTTTCCTGGAAGAATTGCAGGAATATTCTGAATCAGTCAGCTATTTATCTGGTGCTGTCTGTGGGAATGACATTCGTGATCTGTATGGGAGAGATTGATCTGTCGGTAGGTGCGATCATTGGATTCTCCGGTATGATCATGGGTATGCTGTGTGTGGCAGGCGTGCCGTCACTGGCGGCTGCACTTTTAGGACTTGCAGTATCAGCCTGATCGGTGTGGTCAATGGCGCGCTGGTAGCGTATGGTAAGATCAGTTCATTTATTGTGACGCTTGCAAGTATGACAGTGCTTCGGGGAGTGATTCTGGTATGGACCAATTCCAAGCCGATTTACGGATTTTCGGATATTTTTACATTCCTGGGTTCAGGTAAGATCGGGCCGATCAATGTGCCGATCGTATTGTCATTGCTGATCGCAGTGATCGGAGCAGTGATCCTGCATAAGACAGTGCTTGGTAATTATTGTCTATTCTGTGGAACCAGTGCACTGGCATTGAATCGTTCCGGCGTAGATGTTAAGAAGTTAAAAATAGTGATTTATGCGATCTGTGGACTGTGCGCAGGTATCGCAGGCATGATTGTAACAGCCAGACTGAATTCGGCAGAGCCGCTGGCTGGGCAGGGATATGAGATGGATGCCATTGCGGCAGCGGTTCTCGGAGGAACCAGTATGCAGGGCGGCAAGGGCAATGTAGCAGGTACCGTGGTTGCCTGCCTGATCCTGAATATTCTGAAGAACGGACTTGTACTTCTCTCAGTATCTTCTCATTATCAGGAAGTGCTGACTGGTGTGATATTAGTAATAGCGGTACTCATTTCGGAGAGCAATCGCAGAAAAAGGAGTGAAGTATAATGGACAAAAAAGTATTATCACTGGGCGCGATCGCCATGGATGTAGTGCTGAACAGCTATGAGCTTCCAAAGGATGACGGATTTGCCTTGATTCATCATGAAGAAATGCTTCCGGGCGGCAGCGCATCCAATGTATCAGTAGCGTGTGCGAGCTTGGCATGGAAGCATATCAGACCGGTAAGATCGGTGATGACGAGGTAGGAAGCCAGTTTCGTAAGACACTGGTAGCAGATCATGTGGATGACCGATATGTGGTAACAAAAGAAAAAGGAACTACCTTGCATACTTATATTATTACGGCACCGGGCGGTAAACACTGTATTTTTGCAAATGCGGGAGATGCGGTATGCACACTGACTCCGGAGGAGCTTCCGGCTGATATTATGGATGGCATGGATATTTTCTACAATGATATGTTCTCGCCGAAAGCAGCCATCTGGCTGGCAGAGAAAGCACTGGAGCAGGGTAAGCCTGTCATTTACAATATGCAGTGTGTGCCAAGTTTCATGGAAACTTGTGGGACAAGCCGTGAAGAGATTGAGAAGATGATGGAATTGTGTACTGTATTTATCAGTGGACGTGCCGGATACGAGGAGATGACCGGAGAGACAGATCCTTACAAAGCGATGCGCATGATTCAGGATAAATATCATGTAAAAAAAGGAGTAATCCTGACAGCAGGAGGCGAGGGCGCTTACTGGTATGATGGAGAACACGAGTATCATGCTCCGGCATATGAAGTAGAACCGGTAGATACGACAGGTGCAGGAGACTGCTTTATCGGTGGATTGCTGTATTCATATTTTGGAGAAGAAAAAGACGAAGCTTATGCATTGAAGTTCGCTAATGCAACGGCAGCTGTCAAATGTACGATCGCGGGACCAAGAAGCCGTGCAACCGTACAGGATGTATTGCATTTAATGGGGGAGAACCTCATTGAATAATAAATCTTACTAAGAGTTAAACAAGGAGGAGCAAAATGAAAAAGAAATTAGTAAGCATTTTATTGTGTGTATCAATGGTATCCGCAATGGTAGCAGGATGCGGAAGCAGTTCTTCAGACGAGAAGAAAGAGGATACTAAGACAGAAGACACAGAAAAGAAAGATGACGCAAAGGAAGATGCTGCGTCAGGAGAAGACACATTGTTTACTCAGGCGATGGCACAGGTAGACGAAGACTTTGCACCACTGCCGAAGAAAGACAGCGGAGTGAAGCTTGCAGCTATCGAAAGTACACTGGCTAACTCTTTCTGGGTAACTATGCAGGAAGGTTACGAAGACACAGCCAAAGAGTATGGCGTAGATATTGACGTGCAGGCAACGGATTCTGATACAGATACAGCTGGACAGCTGAATATTCTGGAAAATATGCTCGTTAAAGATTACGCAGCAATCGCTGTATCTCCACTGACAGGTGACTGCCTGATTTCCGGTATTGTAAAAGCTAATCAGGATGAAGTACCGATCATCACAACAGGTAACGAAGTGGATGCTGATGCATTGAAAGAAGCCGGCGGATCTCTGACAGGTATGATCACGGTAGACTTCAAGTCTCAGGGAGAAATGGGAGCTCAGTACATCATTGATAATAACAAGAGCGACAGCAAGAAGGTAGCTGTTATCGCTGGTAACGAAGGTGGTACACAGGCAGACGCTCGTAGAGATGGAGCAAAAGAGACATTTGAGGCAGCCGGTTATGATGTAGTAGCAGTTGAGCAGTGTGATTTCGACGTACAGAAAGCATATGATGCAGCTACAGCTATTATCGAAGCTAACCCGGATCTTGCAGGTATCGCTTGTGGTAACGATGATATGGCACTTGGTGTTGTAAAGGCTCTTCAGGAAAAAGACATGAAAGATCAGGTTATGGTAGTTGGTGTTGACTTCACAGAAGAAGCTAAAGCAGCAATCGAAGACGGAACATATGATGCAACAGTAGCTATGTCTCCATACCTTATGGGTAGAGAAGCTGTTATCATGATGCTGAAAGCCCTGGAAGGACAGGAAGTAACAAGCATTGGCGACAGCACACCAATGGCACTGGTTAATGCTGACAACGTAGCTGAGATGTCTGACTGGCACTAAGCGTTAGGAAAGTAATGAGGCGGAAATACCCGCTTGATCATAAGGGGGAGATGTGTAATACATCTCCCCTTTCGTGCATATGGGCAGGAACAGTGGCTGCCCGCGTGCTATAATAGAGGCGAGGTGATGAATGTGTATAGCTTAAATGACAGAATCCTGGGATGTCTGATCGGAGCAGGAGCCGGCGATGCCATGGGAGCAGCAACTGAGAGCCGGACGACCGAACAGATCCTTCAGTATTTCGGACACAAGGTGACAGATTTTGAAGTGACGCCAATGGATACATTTGCCAAAGGCAACCAGCCGGGGCAGGCAACAGATGATTTCAGTTCGGCGTATTTTATTACCAGACATATTATCGACCACGATGGTGAGATTACGTCCGAAGTGGTAAAAGAGGCATTAATTGACTGGTCAGAACACCCGATATTTTTTGACCGTTTTGCGGGACCGACAACTCGTATGGCGATTCGCCGTTATAAGGGAGAGGAGATACCGGAATCTGATGCGATCCAGCTACTTCCGAGACAGGCAACCAACGGTGCGGCCATGAAGATTGCACCAATCGGTCTGTTTAATCCTGGTAATGTAGATCAGGCAATCTATGACGCAGCGGTAGTAACCATGGTAACACATGATAATTATCTGGCGATTTCCGGCGGAAGTGCGGTGGCAGCAGCGGTTGCGGAAGCGGTAACACCGGATGCGGATGCGTACAGCATTATTCAGGCAGGGATCTACGGTGCGAAAGAGGGAGCACGCATCGGCAGAGAAATGGGCAGAGATGTAGCTGGCCCATCGGTAGTAAAACGAATTGAGATGGCGGTAGATATCGGACTTGGCAAGGGGACACAGGAAGAGAAAATGGTCGAGATTGCAGAGCGGATCGGCATGGGACTTCATGTAGCAGAAGCAATTCCGAGTGCATTTGGCTTCTTCGCTGCAGGCAGCGGGAATCCGATGGATGCAATTATCGGTGCGGTAAATGCGGGATACGATACAGACACAGTAGCGACCATGGCGGGAGCAATTGCAGGAGCACTGTCGGGATCAGCAGCATTTCCGGAGCATTTCTTACCGACAATGGAAAAAATCAATGGATTTGAGATCCGTAAAATGGCAGACGATGTAGAGCGGATTGCAGGTATCAGACAGAAACGGGGTGAGCAGAATGTACGATAAGATATTGGGGTGCCTGCTGGGCGCAGCGACGGGAGATGCGATGGGAGCAGCTACAGAGGCCAAGTCTACCGGACAGATCAAGGAGATCTTTGGCGGACGTGTGGAATCTTTTCAGGAACCGCCAAGAGACGTACAGGCGAGAGGACGAAAGCCGGGTCAGGTGACGGATGCATTCAGTATACCGTATATGTTGACAAATGCAATCGTGCAGGCAGATGGTAAGATTACCAGAGAGATCGCAATGGAATCCCTGTTGGAGTGGGGAGATACCGAGTATTTTGAACCATTTGCGGGCATGACCACCAGAAAAGCAATTATTGAGATGAACCGGCAGAAGAAAATGAATACCTGGGATTATATCGGACATTTGGGCAATAAGCTGTTTAAGGGACACTATTATGCACTGTCCTCTAATGGAGCTGCGGTAAAAGCGTATCCGGCGGGCTTGTTCAGCAATGGAAATGTGGATAAAGCAATTGAAAATGCAATGGAGATTGCGATATCTTCCCACGATGATCCCTGGTCAGTGTCAGGAGCATGCGCGATCGCGGCAGCAATCTGCGAGGCTATGAAGTATGATGCAACTGTATACAACATTGTGCAGGCAGCAAAATATGGATGCAGGGAGGGCGAAGCGCTTGCCAGAAAACGGACAGATATTCATGTGTATCCGGGACCATCGGTTGCAAAACGATTGGATATGGCAATTGACCTTGCACTCCATACTTCAGACGATAAGAATCCGGTTGATGAGCTGCGTGACCGCATCGGAAGCGGACCGGCGATTGCAGAGACGGTACCGACAGCAATCGGTATTTTTATCGCAGAGCGCGGTGATAGCATGAAATGCATTTGCGATGGAGTAAATATCGGAGATGAGACCAGTGCGATCGCAAGTATTGTGGGAGCGCTGTGCGGTACGTTTCGCGGAAGCAGGAGTTTTCCGGAAGACTATCTGGATTTCTTAAATGAGCAGAATGGATTTGATCTGGAACTGCAGGCAGGAGCAGTGTTATCAGCATGCGAGAATTTATCATAGAGTCGGCGCTGTTGACACATGGCCTGAAAAGTATCAGCAGTGAGCGTTTGAAACAAGAATTGGATAAAAAATGGAAGATTGCATGGCTGGATCACAGGCAGACGATTGTAGGAAATGTGGACGAGTTCTGTGAGTTTCGGGAGCGGGCAGCAGACTATGGGCGCGTGAATTATTTTAATTACGATCAGGCAGTTCGTGCAGGGAGGTCAGGCGCATTGACCGCATCGGGAGCCATGCGGGTGTGTGAAGACAGAAAGATTCCGCTTGTGGTGACTTGTGGAATCGGAGGATTAGTGCCAGATCAGTGCGCAGAGAAATGCAATGATCTGCGGGCGTTGATGCAGTCGAAAGTGTCGATGCTGGCAACGTCATTTAAAGATATGTTTGATTTTTTATACTCGGTTGAACAGGCAGAAAAATCAGGTGTCCGGGTATGTGTGTCTGATGAAACACTGCCGGGAGGATATGTGTTTCTGCCTCGGGAAGCATCTGGAACAAGACTTCCTGAGGTAAAGACTGCCACACCTCATATGCTGTGCCTGAACCCTATCCCGGTAGAGAAACGGATTCAGGATCGCGGTATATTGGAAGATGCAGTTATTTACGGAAAAAAACAGGAAAAGCAAGGGTGCTATTTTCATCCGGCGGTGAATGCAAAGATTGATGAATTGACAGGTGGAAGATCGTCAGAGATCCAACTGGAGTCATTGATTGCCAATGCGCACTTTGCAGAAGATATATGAGCATAATGGATGTAAATTGATAGTAGGAAGGATAAAGACATGAGAACAAAACGGACCGTCACCAGACGGATACAGGTATTAAAAGAAAATCGAAAGAAATATGCCAGAACATCCGAGATTCCGGTGCGTGATGATGCATACCGGGAGGCGGTCCGGGAACACCCGGAGGCATCTGTGGAAGAACAGTATGCATATGGATTTGCAAATACACTGGCGAAAAAGGAGATTCTTATACCAGAGGATGATCTTTTGGCAGGGTATTTGTTTCAGTATGCATATAATGTGAATTTCCCAATGAAGGTATCAGAAGACTTTGATCCGGCAGAGCGTGCGAAGTTCCAGATGGACATGGAGCGAGAAATAGAAGAAACAAAAGAATTGCAATCAGAATCTGCATCAGATGAGCTGGATGAATTTGCGGATGCTGTGGAGACCTGGCTTGTGAAACACTGGCATTCGGGACATACGCTTGCCGGATATGAGATGCTTCTTAACACTGGATGGGGAGCATTGCTCTCGCGGGTGGAAGAACAGCTTGGAAAAGCGCAGAGTGAAAAAGAAAAGCAGACGGCACATGCGTTCTGTATTGTATTAAAAGCATGTATGAGTTACATGCACCGCTATCTGGAAGAAACAGAAAGGCAATTAAATAAGTTAAAAAGAAATAATAAAATTGACAATAATGATTATGACGACGGATTCGGAACCAGGAGGGAATGTTTGGAACGAATGCGGGACGCATTGATGAATATAGAGACAAAGGCACCGGAGACATTTTATGAGGCGTTGCAGTTACTGACGCTTGCCAATGAGATGATGTACTGCGAGAATATTCCATCGGGCATTTCTCTTGGCAGGATTGATTATTATCTGTATCCGTTTTACCAAAAGGATGTGGATGCAGGAAGACTTAATTATGAAGAAACGGGTGAATTGATCGAGGCTTTCTGGCTCAAATGCAGCTGTCAGAAAAAAGCTTATCAGAATATGACTCTTGGCGGATGTGATGCGGATGGCAGATGCGCGGTGAATGATCTGACTTACCTGTGTCTGGAGTCTGCAGCAAATCTTCGTGTGGATCAGCCGTCGGTGAATTTCCGGTGGACAGATGATATGCCGGAAGAGGCATGGCAGGCAGTGCTTGCATTGATCCGAACGGGCATGGGATTTCCGGCGCTCTTTTATGATCCGTGCTGCATGAAAGCGCAGATGAAAAATGGTGTGTTGAAAGAAGATGTGTGGAATTATGGATTTGTAGGCTGCGTGGAAATGGCGATTTCGGGGAAGGAAAATGCGATGACGGAGCTGGCAAGGCTGAATCTGCCAAAGCTTCTGAACCTGCTTCTACATCAGGGGAAAGATACCTGTAGTGACAAAACATTCCGGATGAAGAATCAGAAAAGCTTAGTTGAATTTGAAACTTATGAAGAACTTGAACAAGCGTATCTGAACGAATTGGAATACTGGGTACGAAAGATTATCCGCAATCTGAACCGCATCGAGCATCTGTATGCAGAGAAATATCCCCTTCCGTATCTGTCTGTGCTGACGGAAGATTGTATAGGCAGCAGAAAGGATGTTATGGCAGGCGGTGCGAGATATACCGGCGTGGGATTTAATCTGGGAGGCATTGGGACAGCAGTAGATGCATTGGCGGCAATCCAGGATGTGGTCTATGATAAGAACATGCTTACGCTGGAGGAATGTGTGGAGATTACAGATCATGATTTTGAAAATGCCGATTATATGCTGCAGTATATGTCAGCGCGTGCACCGAAATACGGTAACGATCAGTGTAGAAAACAGGATGCCGATCGGATCGCGGTCAAGATGGAAAGAATGGTATCAGACATTTTGAAGGAATACCGGAATTACTGGGGTGGTCCATACCGGTTGGGATTATATACAGTAGAAGATCATGCTATTATGGGCATGCACACAGGCGCAACAGCAGACGGAAGAAAGAGTGGAGAATCCTTGTCTAACTCGTCTGGAGCATCCCAGGGAAAGGATACCCATGGACCAACTGCACTGATTAATTCGGTTACGAATTTTCCGATGGAAGAAGCTGGCAATGGCATGGTATTAGATGTGAAATTTACGCCATCTTTATTAGAAGAAGAGACCGGGAAACGGGCATTGCGGAGTTTGATTGAGACGTATTTTCATAAGGGTGGCATGGAAATACAGATCAGTATAGTGTCAGTGGAGACACTTACGGCAGCACAGGAGCACCCGGAGAATTACGCGGATCTGATCGTGCGGGTGTCGGGATTCAGTGCATATTTCTGCTCGCTCAGAAAGGCAACGCAGGATGAGATCATCAAGCGGACAGAACATGTGATGTAAGTGCATTTGGTTGAAAGATATTACAGGTTTGGAAAGAGGCTATGGGATGACAAAGGAAGAACTTTACCGAGAATTGGTGAAGCAGAAAATGGAAATGACACCTGGCGAACGGATGAAAGCATACATGGCAGGAGAAGAAGTGGACTGCATTCCGCACAGGTTATTGTCAGCGGATGATGCCCTGGGTGTGGCATGGGGATATTCCAAGCATGATCTGTATAACAACCTGGATGTTCGTGCAGCGCAGCTCAGGAAGAAGCAGGAATTATACGGTGATGCATCGATTCCGTTCAAATTGGGACTTCGTGGAATGGGAATCGCCCTTGGCTCAGAGGAAATTGTATCAGATCGCGGAGAAAATGATATTGGCAGACGTTTTTTAGATACATATGATAAATTATACGTTTTGGAAGAATTTGAGGTGGAAAGCAATCCATGGATGCAGAAGAAGATTGAGACTGTGCGGGAAATGAAACAGAGACTTCCAGAGTTGAAATACAGTGGTGGTATGGCAGGACCGATTACGACAGCGATTGCTATGCGACCGATTGAATATGTGTTGCGGGACATGCGGAAGGCACCGAAGGAGTTACATCGGCTGTTAGAATTAATTGTTGTGTGTAATCTAAAATATGTACGGGCTGGGTATGAAAAGCTGGGAATTACATCCTGGTCGATTTCAGATCCTGTTACTACTACAGATATTCTAGGCGTGCGGTATTTCAGAGAATTTTCCAGTCCATATCTGAAGAAGCTTCACGATGGCATTGTTCATATTACGGGATCGGAACCTACGATTCATATCTGCGGACACAGTAAGCTAATCTGGGAAGATCTCGCAGATTGTGGATTTACAATGCTAAGCGTGGATAACTGTGAAAATATGTTGGATTTTCAGCGAATTGTCGGTGATCGGATGTTCCTGACCGGCAATGTACCGCCGGTGGACGTGATGCGGAACGGAACCATTGATGATGTGATCGAGGCTGTGAAAGGGTCCTTACGTACCGGAGCAGAGAACCCAAAAGGGTTCATGCTGAATACAGGGTGTCAGGTATCGATGGGAGTACCTCTTGAGAATATGGATGCGTTTTTCTATGCAGCACGGAAATACGGTGCTGGGGCACAGATCGGACAGATGCCGAAAGGGATGAGCGCTGTACTTTGAAAATTATATAATTACCTGCATAACAAAGTATTTATCTGCAACAGAAAACTGGCAATTTCCACCGAGCTTTTCAGTTACATACCAGATGCTGCGCGTACCGAATCCATGACCGATCTCGGAAGTCCGAGGCAGTCCGTCGATAATCTCTGGTGGGGTGGCATATGTGTTTTTCAGGGATAATAGTAATTTATTCTCTTTTATATGTAAGTCTAATTTAATGAATCGTTCAGTTTCCGGAAGTGAGGATACAGCATGAATTGCATTTTCCAGACCGTTGGAAAGAATAGCTGTCATATCGATATCCGAAATAGATAATTCTTCCGGGAGCTGAATGGAATATTCAAAACAAATCTTATGATGTTCTATTTCATTTCTGTGAGAAGATAGGATTAAGTTTACAATTTCATTTTTACAATACCTTTGCATGGCGGTTTGATCAGATGTGTGAATCACTTCACGGATGTATGCAAGGGCTTTGTCATTTTCATCATTTTCAATATAAGATACAATGCTTGATAAAAAGTGTCTCATATCGTGGCGAAGGATAGACACGGCGCGTTCAGAACGGCGGATTGCTTCCAGTTCTTTTTCGGTCTGGACTCGTTTCATTTCCATTAACTGGTTCCGCTGTTCGATTTCTTTGCTGGTTTCATATTCCTTAAAGTACAAAAACAGAAACATCAGATAGGTGATGCAGAGTACAAATCCCAGGAATTCTCCGACAATCTCAAGCCCGGAATAAAGCAGGGAAGTGTAAATACTGGTTACATAGTCGAAAATATAGTAAACAAATGGCATAAAGCCCAAAATTGCCAGAGATTTGGCATTCTTTTGGAGAAGCTGGGATGTGATGTCTGACACATAATGTATCAGCAGGATAAATACGATGATAGTTACACAGATCCGGACACTGTAATAGATCCATTCTTGATGTGATACAGTCAAAGCAGCAATGCCAATCCAGTTACTGATCTGACAACAGAGATAAGCAGTCAGAACAGAGAGTATGGACAGAACGAAATTATATTTATAATAAAGTGTAAGAAAAAGCACCAATGGGATATGAATGATCAAAGGATATACCTGTTCGGTAAATGATGTTCCATATAACAGAAAAGAAAGTGCATAAACAACGCCTGTGAGACAGGAAAAAATCAGTAAGTGAAGATTATTTTTTCGGTTAAGACGTACGCCGAGAAATGCTGCGGATGCATAGACGCCAAACAGTAATGTAGTTGCATTATGGATCAGACTTAAAATATTTGTAAGCATAGTGAATACCTCTTAATCCCGGAACATCTGTGCAAAATATGCTTCTTTGAAAGCCTTTGCATAACCACGGGCGATCGGGATGGACCTGCCGGATTTCATTGTAATCTGTGTTGTGGTGAAATGATCTACATTCTGCAGATATACCAGATAACTTCGGTGGCACTTGAAGAAACGATTATCTTCTGTAAATCTGCTTTCAAATGAATGAAGAGGCTCGGATGCTTCCAGTGTGTCGCCTGTGCAAAGGTGAAAAACAACTTTTTTATTCTGTGCTTCGGCATATTCAATGTCATGAAGATATAACTTCTGATAACCAAAAGAAGTTTTGAGGATGATATGTGCAGGTTCATCGGTAATAGCATGTGCACATTCATCAAGCATATCTTTGAGCTGTTCATAAACAATGGGTTTCAGAACGTAGCCTTGTGCTTTTACCTCGTAGGACTCCAGTGCGAATTCCGGGGAAGAAGTCAGGAAAATGATTTTAACAGCTTTATCTGTCTGACGAAGTTCTCTTGCGGTATCCATGCCATTCAAAAGAGGCATGATAATATCCAGAAATATGATATCCATGCGTTCATCGGCATTGGCAGCAAGCAGGTCATCTCCATTGTTGTAAGAAGAGATGCTGACCGGGAACTGTCTTTCTTCTGACCATTTATTAATAAATTTAATTGCGAGTTCCAAGAACAGCGGACTGTCATCGCATACGGCTATCTTAAGCATAATTTTACTCCAATTCTTTGCATAATATCTCTTTTTATTTTATATGAAAATCCATCTGCTTTCAATGTGATTCGTATGCAGTTCACACCGTCAGAATTGCATTTCGCGCTATATAGGGAGAAAATGACAATAATAACGGTATAATATTGAAGTATATATGGGGAGAATTTGAAAAAGTTCAAAGGAGAAAACAGATGAATACGATGAAGAGAAGAGTCGGAGCATGTCTTATGGCACTGGCGATGATCGTGACGATGCTGCCGGGACTGTCGATTACAGCAAAAGCGGCGACAGATTATGGTCTGGTGGTTGACTATGCAAGAGTTACCAGTGACAGAACAAGCGGGGATGGATGGAGCTATAATCCAACTACAAATACGCTGACTTTAAATGGTTATAGTTATTCCAAAGATGGCTGGGTAGATGGAAGTTACAGTGGAGGTATTTATGCATATTCCAATTTGACAATTGAGCTTATAGGTAACAATTCTGTTGATAATACATTTTCAAATGCCTATTGCTGGAATTGTGGAATTTATGTGAAAGGCAGTCTTACGATTAAAGGAAATGGTTCTCTCACAACCAAGGGTGGTGGGGATAGAGTAAGCTATGGTATCAAAGCTAACCGTCTGACTGTAAATAGCGGTACAATTACTGCGCTAGGAAAGACTGCACGAGAAAGCAACGGTATTGATATATCGGAAGATATAATTGTGAATGGCGGTGTGATTACTGCAAGCGCAGCTACGTCTACGGAAGGAGATGCTTTCGGTATTGCGTGCAGGGGCTCATTTACCATGAATGGTGGCAGAGTAAAAGCGACAGCAGAGAATGCAACAGGTGCAAACAGGTACAGTTATGGTATTTGGGCAATAGGAACGATTTCCAACAATGGAGGAGTGTTGTCAGCGGAAGGTAAGTCATACGCACTGTATAGCGGCAACAACGTCTATCCGGAAGGATATAATGGCAAGGATACAACATTCCAAACCTATGAAGATGCCGCATCTAATATGTACGTCGTATCCGGAGTGAATAATAACGGATGGTCTAACAGAGAAGTGAAGCTTACAGCGGCATCCGGTTATACGATCGGAAAGACAGCCAGTCAGTTTGGCAGTAGCATTTCATTTACGGATGCAACAGACAATGGCAGTGGAATATTTTATATTAAGAAGAATTCAAATGGAACGATATATAAAGGAAGCATTTCTTATAAGATTGATAAGACTGCACCGTCAGTCAGTGGAGTAAAGGATGGCGGAGTATACTGTGTGTCAAAGGAGATTACTGTAAAGGACAGTCATCTGGCGGAAGTGAAAGATGGAAGTACGGTAATTGCTACAGCGAACGGAACTTATACATTATCAGCCGGAACGCACAATATTACAGTGACAGACCTTGCCGGTAATAGCACAAGCATGACAGTTACAATAAATGCATCACATACACCGAATGAAGATGATGGAGACTGTACTACCGCAGTAACATGTAAAATCTGCGGAAATGTTGTAACACCAGCGAAAGAGCATAACTTTATCTTGAAATCAGATCAGACAGGGCACTGGAAAGAATGCCAGAATGAGGGATGTGAACAGACGAGTGCTAAGGAAGCACATGTATCAAGCGGAGCTGCAACGGAAGATCAAGCAGAGACCTGTACGGTATGTGGTTATACGATCAATGCGCCATTAGGTCATGTGTGTAAGAATCATCTTCAGAAAGTGGATCCCGTAGCAGCAACCTGTACAACAGAAGGGCATCAAGCATATTACAAATGTACATGCGGAAAAATATATTCTGACGCTGAAGCACAGAATGAGACAACAGAGTCTGAGGTTACTATACCAGCGAATGGACATTCTTACGCAGAGTCGGTATACACATGGAACGAAGATAATCTGACCTGCACAGCAGTAAGAACCTGTAAGATCTGTAATGATCGGGAGAGTGAGATCGGTACAGCGGTTACAAGCGTAACACCAAAGGATGGCTGCAAGAGTCCGGAGAAGACTGTGTATACAGTAACATTTGCTAACAGCGCATTTACAGCTCAGACGAAAGAAGTGATAACACAGGAAGCTGATGCACATACATCATCTGAGTGGATTGTAGATAAAGAAGCGACAACAGCAGAAGCAGGCAGCAGACACAAAGAGTGTACAGTCTGCAGAAAAGTGTTGGAGACAGAGACAATTGCGAAGTTAGCATCATCGAAAGATAATACAAAACCATCTGGAAAGAATGATGTGGATAAGAAGGCTGCGGATAAGAAAGCTGATGTGAAACCGGTATCGAATGTTCCGAAGACAGGAGATACCAGTCATGCAGGTGTATGGGTAATGCTGATGACAGCAGCTGTGCTGAGTGGAATCTGTGTAATCTTGAGGCGGCGCAGAACCATATAATAAGAATGGATAAAGTTAAATCCCAGGAGCGATTAAAGTTCCTGGGATTTTTATATGAAAATGATATTTGCTGTTGACGAAGAAAAGACGCCGGAGGGCAAGAAGCTTCCGGTGGAGCATTGCATCAAGGGAACGAAGGGATGGATGATCGCGGATGGTCTGGAAGTGGACGGCGCAGAGTACATAGACAAACCGAATTTTGGATGGTCACATTGGAATGAGTGGACATTTGATGAGATTGAGATGGTCGGTCTATGTACAGACATCTGTGTGGTATCGAACGCATTGATCCTGAAAGCCGAGTTCCCGGAAGTGAAGATCACCGTAGATGCATCCTGCTGTGCAGGTGTTACGCCTGAGAGCCATGAGGCGGCTCTTTTAACCATGAAAATGTGTCAGATTGATGTGATAAATGAATAATCTTTAGTATTTTTCATAATGAATCTTATCGGCAGAAAGCGCGGACAGTTCGGTCTGCGCTTTTTCTTCTGCAGGCATACCCAGAGAAAGTGTTGCCTCCAGGCGGTAGTCAGCCGGGTAGCCGAGCAGGTCACGCAGATAATCTTCGGTTGTGGTGTCATTTGGTGTCATGCGGAGACGTCCCTGGATCCAACAGCTTCCGATGCCGAGTGTAGAGGCAGCGAGGTGCATGTTAGACATGGCAATGGAACAATCCTCTACCCATACATCAGTCTTGCTTTCGTCAGCAATAACGACGATCGCGGCGTTAGCATTGGCAAGCATTTTGGCAGCACCAACACGGCTTTCTGACATTTTCTGAAGAGTTTCTTTGTTACGTACTACGATAAATTCCCAAGGGCGTGCAGCACGGCCGGATGCAGACAGAAGTCCTGCCTGAAGGATGGTCTGCAGATCCTGATCGCTGATGTTGGCGTCTGTGTATTTGCGGATGCTGTGTCTTTTCTGAAGCATTTCTAATAAACTCATAATACAATCTCCTTTACGATTTGATAAGCTCATAGTAGCACAGAGAAAGTTGTGAAACAAGTGGGCTGTTGACATAGTACCATATCTGTTGAAATACGAGAAAAATTCGCCTATAATTGTTGATATGAGTGCATGAGCCGGTTGAGAGATAATCAGTGTGCTCATCATTGAATGGGACAATCGAGTATCGTATCTTGCCAATCCATTTGGGGCAATAAATAGCTAAAAATGAACGAAAGGGAGCCAAATATTTTGAATACAAAAGAGATAGAAGTGACGCTGGAGCAGATCACAGATTGGAAAAAGGAAAATGTTGTCTACATAGATACACGCGGAGCGATTGCGTATCAGCATGGTCATATAGAAAATGCGCAAGTGTTTGAAAATATGGATGTAGTGAAAGAACAGATACCGTTACAGGAGAATAAAAAGTATGTTGTATACTGTACATATGGTGAGACCAGTTACGAGATTGCGCAGGAACTCCGGGAAATGGGATATGATGCTTATAACCTGAAGGGTGGATATCGTTCATGGCTTCTGAAACATACCTCTGGATATAGCAGAGAAGAATTACTCCGTTATGACCGTCAGATCATTCTGCCGCAGATCGGAATGGATGGACAATTGAAATTAAAGAATGCGAAAGTGCTGATCATAGGTGCAGGTGGATTAGGTGCACCGGCAGCATTGTATCTTGCGGGTGCAGGAGTTGGCACGATCGGGCTGATGGATGCGGATGCCGTGAGTATGTCGAACCTGCAGAGACAGATCATCTTCAGTGAATCGATGGTGGATCAGAATAAGGCAGAATCTGCAAAACAGGTGTTGGAACATCTCAACAGCGGGATTCAGGTGAAAGCATATAAGGAATTCATCACGCCGCAGAATGCCGAAGAGATCATATCGGAGTATGATTTTGTTATCGATGCAGTGGATAATTTTGAAGCAAAGTTCCTGATCAATGATGCGTGTGTACTGGCGGGCAAGCCGTTCTGCCATGCGGGCATCCTGAGATTTCAGGGGCAGGTAATGACCTATGTGCCGGATGGCAAGTGTACCTGCTACAGATGCATCTTTGAAGAGATACCGGAGCCGTCCAGTGTCCAGAACTGTTCGCAGGCGGGCGTGATCGGTGCGATGGCGGGAATCATCGGAAGCGTGCAGGCATTGGAGGCGGTGAAATATTTTACCGGTGCAGGTGAATTGCTGACCAATAAAATGTATGTATTTGACGGACTGACGATGGAGAACCGTATTGTCAGATTCCCGAATCGTAATGAAAGATGCCGTGTGTGTGGAAAGGACGCGGACATCAAGAGCGTGAAGGGCAATGCGGCAGAATACCGGAGAAAAGGATGTGAAATCCAGTCGATGTAGTTTATCAAAGAGAGAAGTGAACGATGTGGAAATTAGTATCTTAAATGCAATACAACATATGCGAACACCAATCCTGGATACGATTATGTGCGTGATTACAAAACTTGGAAATGCAGGAATGATATGGATTCTGTTGGCGGTAATCTTGTTGATTATTCCGAAGACCAGACGGACCGGAGTGATTCTGATGCTGGCGCTGTGCGTGGATGTCGTGCTTTGCAATGGAATCCTGAAGAATCTGGTTGGACGAATCAGACCGTTTGATGTGAATACATCGATACAGCTTCTGGTCGCAAGACCACATGATTATTCGTTCCCATCCGGACACACAGCGGCGTCCTTTACGGCAGCGATGGCACTCTACCTTGCCGGAGAGAACAAGATGTGGAAACCGGCACTGGTACTTGCCGTGCTGATCGCATTTTCCAGATTATACCTGTACGTACATTATCCGACAGACATTTTGGGAGGAATTATAACTGGATGCATTGCGGCCTATATCGGATATCGATTGGAAGAAGGCGTGCTCCCACGTTTGAAATGGAAACGGTGAAGATAAGAACCTAAATCAGGAGACCGTCTGTAATATAAGCAGAACAGTCTCCTGATTCATAAGGGGATATAATGGATTAATACTCGTCGTCAAACATGAAATCATCATCAAGACCGCCGTAACAGTTATCACTGTTATTGCCGTTATTACAGCCAATCGATACACCTTTTTTTATCGGTGAGATCAGAAAGCCGTGGATCATTCCGTACAGTACACAACAGGTGGCTACGAGAATCTTCTCGGCTGGTGTCCAGTCTCGGCAGAGAAACTCGGTAAAGCTTTTTCCAATTTTTTTAATTACGATCAATGCTCTCATATGTCGAACTCCTTTCAGAACGCGTTATTATACCTATTTCCATTATAACTGTACAGGAAAAGAAAGTAATATTAGAAAAAATAATAATGTTATTTAAAATAGTTATAGAAAAAACCAATAAATACATTTTACGCATTGAAAAAATCATGATACAATCTGGAATAAAAGGTTACTGTTCAGCTCCTTCGCACAAGAAAGGCTGTTATAGCATGCTTGCATGCAAGTAACAGTTTTTCTTGTATGGAGGGGCTGAATGGAATTGTTATAGAACTTGGGAAAAGGATGAATTGGAATGAATTATTATAAGATCGTACAGGGAATTCTGGACATTGGAGAGGGGATGCTCAGGAGCGGAGCAGAGAACTTCCGTCTGGAAGACAGCTTTTATCGGATGTGCAGAAGCTATGGGTTTGTAAAATCGGATGTATTTGTTATTCCGAGTAATATACAGGTGACGGTAGAGACTCCGGAAGGTGAGATTATCACACAGATCCGTCATGTCAATGGAGGAGAACCGAATTTTGACAGACTGGATTATCTGAACAATCTTTGCCGGTATGTCTGTCAGAATACACCGGATGAAAAGGAGCTGCATGAGAAGTATCTGGAAGTTATGAACCGACCGAAGCAGAAGCGGATCACCCGTTATCTGGCGGGCATTATGGGTGGTACAGGATTCGCAGTATTCTTTGGAAGTAATACGAAGGATGCGCTGGTAGCAGCGGTTGTGTCAATTCTGATCGTATATGTGGGTGACTTGCTGTCGAAGAGAGAAGATAACCTGATGGTATACAATACGCTGATGGCATTTATGGGGGAACTCATCATTATTCTGGCAAGCAGGGTTGGACTTGCGGATCATCCGGATCGGATTATGATCGGTATCGTCATGCTGTTGATCAGTGGACTCAGTACGACAAATGGTATCCGGGATATCCTTCAGAGTGACTTTATATCAGGATTTTTACATATTATGAGTTCGATGCTTGGCGCTGCGGGTATCGCATTTGGAATCGCGATAGCACTGCTGATGTTCCATGAGGGCACAACAGATACATTCATCCTGAATCACAGTATACTGATCCAGCTTATTTCCTGTACGATTGCATGTACCGGATTTGCATGGTGGTTTAAGATACGAGGAATACAGGTAGTGTATAGTGGTATTGGGGCATTTTTTACATGGGGGATTTATGTGGTGGTATATGCGATAAAACCAAGTAATTTCCTGGCGACGTTGATGGGGGCGATTTTTGTGGCATTTTATGCATTTGTCATGTCGCGTGTTAATAAGGCGCCATCGACCATATTCCTGACAGCATCGGTGTTTCCGCTGATCCCAGGACCGAACCTGTATTATCTGATGTATGCATGTGTGGCAGGAGACATTTCACAGGCATTTGGCGAGACCGTGGTTTTATTTGCAACCTGTCTGGCAATCGCGTTTGGATTTATTATTGTAGATGTAGTATCCAGAAGCATTATGTATGGAATGAAGAGGGAATATCATCTCAGGAGGATGTAATGGGAGAATATAAAGAATGGAAGTTATACTATGAGTACAGCTTCCATTCTTAATTGCACATTACGCGAAAATCTAGGGTTGACACATGGATTAGAAAGTGCTAACCTTTTCTTGAAAATACAATATCTTCGGGGCGGGGCGCAATTCCCCACCGGCAGTAAAGTCTGCGAACTCTGAACACAGTCAGAGCCGAACTGGTGAGATTCCAGTACCGACGGTTATAGTCCGGATGAAAGAGGATGTACATAGAAGAGCAGATATCGATGAAGGAATCAGGAGATTCCGATATCCGTATAAAGATGTAGATCAGGCAGTCCCCGAATGGGACTGCCTTTATTCGTGCAACAAACGAGATGACATTGATTACACAACTATGTACAGAGCTCCCCTGAAAGAATGGGAGGAAGAACATCATGAGTAACACAACAGAAAAGAACACATCAAAAACAGCGGCAATACAAGTTGGTACACAGACCACAGGCAAGGCGCGTTATCTTACGGTAATTGCGTTGATGGCGGCAATTTCCTATATCCTTGCATTTCTGGAAGTGCCGATGCCGTTAGCACCGTCATTTGCCAGAATGGATGCATCGGATGTACCGGCATTGTTGACTACATTTGCATTAGGACCGGTGGCAGGCACCGTTGTAGAACTGATTAAGAATGTACTGCAGGCACTGTCTACTTCAACCGGTGGAATCGGTGAGCTGGCGAATTTCCTGATGGGTGCAAGCCTGGTATTTACCGCAGGACTGATCTATAAGCAGAAAAAGACCAGAAAGATGGCAGTAGTATCCGGTGTGGCAGGAAGTGTGGCAATGGGTATTATGGCGGCAATTATGAATTACTTTGTGCTGCTTCCGATGTATCAGATCTTCATGCCGATTGATCAGGTAATTGCATCATTTGCTGAGGTGATTCCATTTATCCATACCAAACTGGATGTAGTGTTGTACAGTGCGCTGCCGGGCAATATTCTTAAAGGTCTGATCGTATCAGTGATTACGATGCTGGTGTATAAGCGTGTATCTCCGGCAATGAAAGGAATGAGGTAATTCAGTGGAAGTTAAAGATATTTTCCGATATGTGGTAGAGGAAATACATACATCTATCATGGCGACAACAGACGAGGATGGGCATCCTGTGACCTGCGCCATTGACCTGATGGATTGTGATGATGACAGTATATATTTTCTGACTGCCACGGGAAAGGGATTTTATAAGAGATTGATTTGTTCACCGCATATTGCGTTGACGGCTCTGAAAGGAACGGATACCATGCACAGTGTGGCGGTATCTGTTGCCGGAGAGGTGAGAGAACTTGGACCGGAGTTACTGCCGAAACTTTTTGAAAAGAATCCGTACATGTATGATATTTACCCGACGGAAGAATCCCGAGGCGTGCTGACGGTATTTCAGATCTTCCGTGGTCAGGGCGAATGGTTCTCGTTGCAGACAGAGCGGATTGAGAAGAAGAATTTCGCATTTGGCGGAGAACAGGTAAAGGGCGAAACGTATAAAGTAGAGGAAGGCTGTATCGGCTGCGGAGCCTGCCAGAATGCCTGTCCGCGCGCCTGCATCCGGATGGATGGCGGGCATGCGGTGATCGATCCTGTGACCTGTATCTGTTGCGGCAATTGCAAAAAGGTCTGTCCGGTCGGAGCAATTACTGCCGGGGAAATGTAGTTGAAAGTTTGTCTGCGTCATATTACAATAGGTTTAGCGCTCAGAGCATGATTGAGCATATGGTTCTGAGGTAATTATATTTACATGGACAAATACGAGAGGTTATAGATATGGCGGACAGAGAAGAATTTCAGAAAAAATTAGCGGAGCTTCTTGCGAAAGCAGCAGCGCAGGGTAACCGTATGACACAGGAAGAGCTGGTAGCATTTTTCCGTGACGAGAATCTTACGGAAGAACAGATGGAGCTGGTGGTAGAATTCTTGATGGCACAGAAGATTGAGGTGGCGGGATATACAGGTCATGCCAGCGAGAAAGCCGAAGAGGAAGATCCGAAAGCCAGCCTTACCGAGCAGGAAAAGGCGTATGTGGCAGAGTACTTGCAGGATATCAGCAACATGGATGTGACGAATGAGCAGGAAGCAATGTTGGATTATTACCTTCCGAAGGTAGTAGAAGAAGCAATCAAAGTGCACACAGCGGGCGCATTTATCGGAGATCTGATCCAGGAGGGAAGCCTGAGTCTGATGATGGCAATGAGTGAAGCAGAAGGCGAGCCCGTGGAAGAAGAGATTCTTGAGAAAGTCCGCATGGATATGCAGATGACACTGGAGTCGCAGAGTGAGACGAAGCGTCAGGAAGACAAGATGGTGCAAAAGGTATCTGATCTTGACGAGACCATTCGCAATATGAAAGAAGAGTACGGAAGGAAAGTATCTGTAGATGAAGTTGCAGACCGGATGCAGATATCCGAGGATGATGTGGCAGATATTATGAAGCTTGCCGGAGAAGAAATCAAAGACGAAGAATAAATGAAAAAAGATTTGAGGTGTCCGTATTAATGGACACCTTATTTATTATACTGAAGCCATAAATGAGAAAAAAGCCTGAAAACAAGGCAATGGCGGAGGTGTAAATATGAAAGGATATGCAACGGCAGAAGGTTATATGGGATACGTGGAAGACGAATATATGTTATTTGCCAGCGAGGCAGATTACCGAGATTATATAGAATGTGTATAGAGATTGAAAAGCAATTCTAAGTGTGCTATGATGTTTGGAAACTAATGATAAGCGAGAGGTGTTAAAGAATGTCAGGACTTAGATTTGTCGGATACAGGAATAACAAATTGAATCGGAAAGGACTGAAGGATATATATAAAGAGGCCTTTCCAAGAGAAGAAAAGATACCATTCTGGATGCTCAAGATGCTGACGCGTGACGGCAGAGGAGAATTCTACGGAGTATATGATCATGAGGAGCTGATAGGGCTGGTATATAATGTGTATTATAAAGATATCATCTATATATCCTATCTCGCGATAGATGATACGAAGCGTGGAGCCGGATACGGAGGCAGAATTTTACAGACCATTCAGAAAAAGTACAGTGACAGTCGTATTTTCCTGTGTATCGAAGAGATGGATCCGAATGCAGAGAATTATGAGCAGCGTGTGAGACGTAAGGCATTCTATGAAAGTAACGGATTCAAGATGCTGCCGTTCCAGGTGAAGGAAGGCATCGTTATGTATGATGCCATGTGTGTGGCAGACAGAGAGCCGGAGATTACCAGGAAAGAATGCGATGAATTGATGAAGCATTATTTTGGAATCTGGACATTTGTGATATATGTGAAGAAATACACGGATAAGATAGTTGAATTATTTGCAAAGAAGTAATAAGAGGGGCATTTGCTCCTCTTATTGCTTTTGGTGTTTATAATCTTTCCGCATTGTTATTAAGGTGTATATATTCTGCAACTGACCGGTCGAAAGTTTGATATGTTTGAAGAGCCAGTCTACGACGTTGATTTTCACCTGTTCTATAAATTGCTCGTTCGGACCTTCGTTCTCATTCAGAAAATCATATAATTCCTGGATAGATTTCTTAAATTCATCATGCTTTTCCTGATGCTTTGCAAGCTCTGGGTAGGATACTTTTTTCTGCAATTCTTCTTCGGCCTGGAAATGGAAGTTGGTGTATTCGTCCAGATAATCCAGCATTTTAATGGCTTTGACTTTGCCATCGCCGGATTCGCAGACTGCTACGAATTGTTGAATGCGGTTGATCAGTTCTTCGTGTTGGGTATCAATGGTATCGTTTCCAGTGATTAAATTATCGTCAAATGTAATGTTTGTCATAAGCGGTTCTCCTTTATGAATACAATCGTTTTATTTTTACAACGGTTTGAAATCGGATGCCGGATGTTTGCAGATCGGGCAAATGAAATCCTCCGGTAATGGCTCTCCTTCGTAGATATAACCACATACGGTACAGATATAGCCTTTTTTTGCAGTCTTCGCCGGTGCCGGCTTGATATGCTGCTGGTAATAGCTGTAGGTTACGGATGGATCATCGGACAATACTTCTGCGTCTGTTACATCGGCAAGGAATAAGGTATGTGTTCCGAGATCCGTGGTGGAGATGACTTTGGCGCTGATATAGGCGTTGGTTTCTTCTACGAGATAAATAATCTGATTATCTGCACGTTTGAAGGTGATGCCGACAGCCTTATCTACATCGGAACCACTCTGGAATCCCCAGTGCTTAAATGTGTTGAATGCAGCACGTTCCGTCAGGATGGAAACATTAAATTCACCCGTCCGAAGAATCATGCCATGGGTATAATTATTTTTGTTCACAGCCACGAGAATTCGATTCGGAGAAGTGGTGACCTGTGCCACTGTATTTACGATACAGCCGTTGTCTTTCTCATTTTCCCGTGCGGTTAATACAAAGAGTCCGTAAGATAAGTTGTACATTGCCTTGTTGTTCATGAAAATCACCTCGTGTTATTGAATCACTTTTTTCACTGATCTATAATGAAACCATATCATCAGAGAAAAGGTTGGCTGGTATTATGACGTTACAAAAGCTACAGATATTTCGAGATCTGACTGAAGAAGAGATGCAGAAAAGTCTGGTCTGCTCTCAGGCAGTGACTCGTACATATCAGAAAAATGAATACATTTTCAGACAGGAAGACCGTCCGCAGAAGCTGTATTTTATTCTTGAGGGAGAAGTGGAAGTTGGAAGTATTAATCTGAATGGAAAGATCACGCGGATGTCCATGCTGGCTGAAGGGGAATATTTTGGTGAGGTTGAACTGTTCTTACGTCAGCCGGGATATTCCTGTTATGCCAGAGCAAGGAAGAAAGCGACACTGTTGGAAGTCTCACAGAACTTCTTTGGAGGAAGATGCGAGCGTAACTGTGTGCATCACAGTAAGGTGATCTTTAATATGCTTCAGCTTTTCGCTGAAAAAGTGGATAAGAATAATCATCAGATTGAAGTGCTTACAAGCGGTAATCTCCGTCAGAGAATCTGTGCATTTCTGCTGGAAAACTGTAATTCCGATTACAACGTGACGCTGCATATGAATCGGGAAGAACTGGCTTCGTATCTGAATGCGACGAGACCATCCCTGTCCCGGATGTTGGTTGCGCTCCAGGACGAGGGATTGATTCGCCTGTCTTCCAGAAATAAAATACAGATTCTGGACTACGATAAGGTGTCTGGCGAAAATGGGTAATTAATCTTCGGCAGGAACGAATACGTCTTTTCCTAATCCGCAGACTGGACATACCCAGTCGTCCGGGATATCTTCAAATGCCGTGCCCGGTGCAATACCGCCGTCTGGGTCACCGATTGCCGGATCGTATTCATAGCCACATGGTTCACAAATATATTTTTTCATAACTGACACTCCTTTGTTGTTTGATTTGTTTTCTTTGTTGTGTCTATAGGATAACCGGAAATGTGGATAAAGTATGTAACAAATGTTACGAATCTAAAAATATTTAAAAATAATTTGAATTAGAAAAAATATACGTTTAGGTATGCGTGCAGCTCCACAGGATTCTGACCGTGAAGTGGGTAATCTTATGGCGATAAAAAAGGAAAATCACTCAGGCTCTGGTCGCTTGAGTGATTTTTTATGGATTTATTCTAATATCTTTCCATCAATAGAGAATGTCACTACCTGCCACGGGATGAATTTGCCACTATTCTTCAATGCGGTGATAGCAGCCTGTTCCAGACCGCCGCAGCATGGTACTTCCATGCGGAGCACGGTAACGCTTTTGATGTCATTTCCGGCAATGATCTCAGTTAATTTCTCACTGTAATCAACGGCATCCAGCTTCGGACATCCGATGATCGTGATCTTGCCCTTCATGAATTCCTGATGCACATTGGCGTAAGCGTATGCGGTGCAGTCTGCCGCGATCAGGAGTTTAGCTCCGTTGAAGTAAGGCGCGTGTGTCGGGACCAGTTTGATCTGGCATGGCCACTGGCCAAGCTGAGAGGTCAGCGGAGCAGCCGGTGTGGATGTCCCGTTGTCAGTTTCTGTAGATGTCTCACTGGCAGAGACTTCCGTGTGCAGGGTACGCATTCTGGAGCCGGGACATCCGGAGAATACAGGCTTGGCAGCAGGTGCTGACTGCGTGTTTGCCTGGACGGTAGCCTTTTCCTGCTTTGCTTTCTGGTTGGCGAGCACGGCAGCTTCATCATATGCCGCGGCTTCTCGTTCTACAAATGTGATGGCGCCGGTCGGACAGGTCGGCAGACAGTCGCCCAGCCCGTCGCAGTAATCATCTCGCAGGAGTTTTGCCTTTCCATCAACCATGCCAATAGCACTTTCGTGACAGGCATCTGCGCAGGCTCCGCATCCATTGCATTTCTCTTCGTCTATATGAATAATTCTTCTGATCATAAGTGATTCCTCCTAATATTAATCTTGTGTTACTGGACTTAGTTTATTATAATGAAAATGAAAAATCGGTGGTTATAACCACGAAAGGGGACGGAATATGAATGATATTGCGAATCCGTTATTTCGCGGCGTGAGCGATGCAGAATGGAAAGAAATGGAAGAGATGAATTGTCTGTGGGAGACAGAGTATCGGAAGAATGAGCGAATCTGTCAGATGGGAAATGTGATACACGAACTGGGGGTTGTGACGAAAGGTCGTGTCCATATTGAGACCGTAGATCCATGGGGGAATAAAAGTATCCTGAGTGAAGTGGGAGAAGGCGAAGTGTTTGCGGAGACGTATGCGTTCTGTGAGGAACCGATGATGGTGGAAGTGTCTGCGGCTGATGATACGAATGTACTCTGGCTGGATGTCCGCTGGATTCTAACAAATACAGGAAGCGGTTGGCAGGAGAAGATTCAGAAGAATATGCTGCAGATTTCGCTGCGGAAGAATCTGATCTTATCCCAGCGCATTTTCTGTACGACGCCGAAGACGATCAGAGAGCGTGTGCTTACGTATCTGACGGCGCAGTCATTGAAAGCGGACGGTGAGATTTTCGAGATTCCATTTAACAGGCAGCAGATGGCAGAATATCTGAATCTGGATCGAAGCGCTCTGTCAAAAGAACTTGGCAAAATGAAGCAGGAAGGGATTCTGGATTTTCACAAGAATATGTTTCGGATTTTGAAGAAAGGATCGGTGGAGTGATGAAACAATTCTTTGTTATGGTGATTCTAATACGTATGGTTATAATCCTGTGACTGGCGGCAGATGGCCGGAGGACATTCGCTGGACAGGACGGTTACAGCAACTTTTGGGAGACGAGTATAAAGTAATCGAAGAAGGATGTAACGGAAGAACTACGATGTATAAGGCGCCGGGAGAGGGATGGAAGAGCGGCCTAGAATATCTCAAGCCATGCCTGAATTCCCACAAGCCGGTCGATGCAGTGGTGATGATGCTTGGAACCAATGACCTGAAGATGGACTTTGGACTTTGTACGGAAGAGATCGCAGCAGGTGCGGAGAGACTGGTGAAGGAGATCTGTGATTTTGCAGCAGAGAAGCAGAAGTTCTGCCCGAAGATCATATTGATGTCACCGCCGGAGATTGGGGAAAATATCAGCAAGCTGACATTCGGAGATCATTTTGATGACAGCGCGATAACAAGATCTAAAGAATTTCCGGCCTGCTACAAGGCAGTAGCTGACCGGAATGGATGTATTTTCCTGGATGCGGCACAGGCAGCCAAGCCATCCGAAGAGGATGCGCTGCATCTGATGCCGGAAGAACATAAAAGCTTAGCAGAATCAGTTTATGCCTGCATTAAGAAGAATCAGATTTAAAGTTCGATGATGACCGGTTTGTGCTTCGTGAAAGGCAGGAACCGGTCTATGATATCGGAAGTATTTAAAAGCCGGATATCCGATTTACGACAAGGGATGATTATGCTATCATGTCTATGGTAGAGCATTGATTGGAGAAGAACATGAGTAAGAACAGACAGGTGGTTCTGACGGAAGGACCGATTTTGAAAGCGTTGATTGCTTTGGCGCTGCCGATCATGGCAACGTCCTTTTTAAATACATTTTACAGCATTACGGACATGGCGTGGATTGGAATGCTTGGTTCACGCGCAGTGGCCGGTGTCGGTGTGGGCGGTATGTACGTGTGGCTGTCGCAGGGATTGTCTGCTCTGGCGAAAATGGGAGGACAGGTGAATGTAGCCCAGGCGCTGGGACGTGGAAGGCGTGATGAAGCAGGACAGTATGCCTGTTCAGCTGTCCAGCTTACGGTTATATTTGCTGTTATATTTGCGGCAGTCTGTACCCTTTTTACGGATGAACTGATCGCACTTTTTCATGTGGGAGATGCTGAGACGGTACGATATGCGGTAGTATATACACGGATTACCTGCGGACTGGTGATATTTTCCTATCTGACGGTCGTGCTTACGGGAATTTATACGGCACAGGGAGATTCGAAGACACCGCTCGTGGCGAACTTTCTGGGACTTTTTGTAAATGTAGTATTGGATCCGCTGTTGATACTGGGGGTTGGTCCATTTCCAAGACTGGAAGTAGTCGGTGCGGCGATTGCAACGGTATTGGCACAGTTTATTGTAATGACGGTGTTGGTACTTGGTGTGATCAGAGACGGCAAGAAAAATGTATTGTCAGAATGTTATCTGTTTCGCCCTTCGGAAAAGAAATATTATCAGGGGATCTTTCGGATTGGTGTGCCTACGGCACTTCAAAGTACTGCATACTGTGCGATTTCCATGGTACTCACCCGTATGGTGGCAGATTTTGGCCCGGCGGCGGTGGCTGTCCAGAGGGTAGGGGGACAGGTAGAAGCATTGTCCTGGAATACGGCAGATGGATTCGCGGCGTCGATCAATGCATTTTCTGCGCAGAATTATGGGGCAGGGAAGATGGACAGAATCCGTAAAGGATATTGGATCGCATTCCGCACAATCGCAGCATGGGGATGCCTGATCATGGCACTCTTTTTCATCTTTCCGGAACCGTTGTCAGAGATATTCTTCCATGAAGCGGAAGCGATACAGATCTCAGTGAGTTATTTTCTAATCATTGGAATCAGTGAAGCATTTATGAGCGTGGAACTGATGACGATAGGTGCACTGTCCGGTCTTGGAAGAACCAGACTGTGCAGCATCATCAGTATCGTGTTTACTGGATCCAGAATCCCATTTGCAATGGCACTTGCGGTCACACCGCTGGGACTGGATGGAATCTGGTGGGCAATGTCTCTGACTTCAGTGGTCAAAGGCATCATCTTTACGATAGTATTTCACAGGATTACACATAACGGTCGTTCGTAAGAATGCCGTTGTATAAATGTGTGTGGAAGCGTTTGGTAAATAAATCGCATTTACATAGGAAAAGATAATAAATATTCAGTCCGCAGTATTGCAGACTTTCAAAGTTGCCCTGGCCTTTGGAAAGGATTACATCCGCCTGTTCCAGAAGGTCACGGGCTTCTTTTGATATGTCCGGAAGATAAGTTCCCTGCAGGCAGGTACCATTGCCGATGACCTTAACCAGATCCGGGAGCCCGACCTGACAGGCATCTTCCATGGTGGCATCGTTCAGTGCATGACCGCCGCGGACGATGACGTGGATCTGCAGATCCGGGAACTGAGACATGATCGTGCGGATGAGAAGCTTGTCTAATACGATCTCGCCACAGTTGTCGGTCAGTAGTACCATATTTTTCGCTGATGTAAGATCTTGCATCAGTTCATCAAATATCAGCTCATCGATTGTCTGGTCTTTCGCCTGCGACAAGAGTTCCATTAATTTTTCGCTGTTTACATCAGACAGCACACCAAAGTCAATATAATTTCCCTTCATGACGTATTGTAAAGCACGGCGGATCGGGTCAGTGGCAGAAGAAATATCAGCATAGATCCAGTCTTCCTGTTCCAGCATAAGCTGATTGAAATGTTTCTTGATATCGGTATAATCGACGAACTGATCAAACATTTCTTTCTGAAGGGTAAGGATGCGGTTGACGATGACCGGGGAGCTTTCACCGGGAGCTATGTCTGTCAGAATGGAGAACAGTCGGCGGATGTAGGTGAGCCGTTCTTCTTCCGTGGCTGTATCCGGGTAATTTGTCAGGTGCTTTTTCAGCAGACACTGAGTACAGTGTGAATTCCATCTTGATTTCATAATTGATAAAATCCTTTCATTTGATTGTGTGAAAATGCCTGTAAAGTATTTTGTAAGGTGTACTTTTACAATCGGCGTTACGTTATATACATAGTATACTGCTTCATGTATAATAAACTCAATAACAAAAATCGTATAAGACTATACAGGAAGTTACAGGGAGTGTGTATGGGAGACAAGAATGGAAAAATACAACTGATCCTCAGATTTTCAAAGGGCACCAGAGGGTGTTTTATCATTATTCTGCTGGCATCACTTGCGTCTACGCTTCTGAATTCGCTGATTCCGAGAATTTTTGGATTTACTATTGACCGTGTGCTTGTGGAAGATGGAATTCCGTACCTGAAAGAGCATATCTGGCTGATTTCGCTAGAGGTGATCGGCATTGCTCTTGTGAATGGAATTATGATCTATCTGTATCGAAGTCAGACGGCAAAGGCGGGAGAGACCTTTGCAAAGAATATGCGTGATATTCTGTTTACACATGTGCAGAGACTGCCGATGAAGTGGCATGATGGTGTGCAGACAGGCGATATTATACAGCGTTGCACTGCAGATGTAGAGACAATAAGAAACTTTGTAGTTACCCAGGTGCTGGAAGTGTTTCGTACGGTGTTCCTGTTGGTGGTGTCGCTGGCAATGATGCTTACAATGAATATGAAGCTGACAGTGGTGGCACTTGCCTTTACACCGGTTGTTGTACTGTATTCCGGCATATTTTATCATCTGATCGCGAAGAATTATACGGCAGCGGATGAGGCAGAAGGAGATCTGTCAACGGTGGTGCAGGAGAATGCGACGGGTGTGCGAGTAGTGCGGGCATTTGGAAGAGAAAGGTTTGAAATTGATCAGTTTGATGAGAAAAATGAGATATTTGCCAGACTCTGGATCCGGCTTGGTACATTGTCGGGATTGTACTGGGCAGTGGGTGATCTGATTACCGGATTACAGGTGCTTGTGATCGTGACGCTTGGTGCGATCGAAGCGGTGCATGGATCTATTACAGCCGGAGAATTTATTGCATTTGCATCTTATAATACGACGTTGGTATGGCCTGTGCGAAGTCTGGGAAGGATCCTGTCGGAAATGAGTAAGACGGGCGTGTCATTTGACCGGGTGAATTACATTCTGGATTCGGCAGAAGAAGAAATGGCTGAGAGTGGCGTGATTCCGGAGCGTACGGACATTGTGTTTGATCACGTAAGCTTTGGCTATGAAGAGAATCAGTCTGTACTGGAAGATGTGAGCTTTCATATAAAAGAAGGGACAACCTGCGGTGTTCTTGGTGGAACGGGAAGCGGTAAGACAACGATCGTACATTTGCTGGATCGCCTTTATGAGTTGAAGAAGGGAACGGTACAGATCGGGGGTGTGGATATCCGTGATATTCCGAGAAGCTGGATACGCAGTCATGTAGGAATGGTGTTGCAGGAGCCTTTTTTATTTTCAAGAACCATTCGGGATAATATCGCAGCTGCTAATCCTGATGCGACGATGAATGAAATCCGTGAGGCTGCAAGGATTGCCTGCGTGGATGATACGATCATGGCATTCCCGGATGGATATGATACGATCGTGGGTGAGCGTGGTGTGACCTTGTCCGGCGGACAGCGGCAGCGAGTTGCAATCGCGCGGATGCTGATCGCGAAGGCACCGATCATGATCTTTGATGATTCACTTTCCGCAGTGGATGCGGATACGGATGTGCGGATCCGACGTGCACTCCGGTCGAAAATGAAAGAAGCTACCGTAATTCTGATCTCACACCGGATTACGACATTGATGGAAGCAGATCAGATTCTGGTGCTGAATCATGGCGTGATTGAGGAGTGTGGCACGCATCAACAATTGATCCACCACGGAGGTATTTATCAGAAAATCTATGAGATCCAGCTGAATCAGGATGACAGGAGACTTCTGAATGAGGGAGGTGATTCTGATGCAGAGTAATAAAAAAGAACCGAAGAGCCTCAGTATCGGAATCTGGAAACAGATGTTTCCGTTCTTCCGCCCATATCGTAAGGAATTTGCGACCACATTTAGTCTGAATATATTGCTGATTCTTGTGGATGTGGCAGTTCCGCTATTCCAGAGCTATGCGATCGATCATTTTATCGTGCCGGATACACTGCACGGAATCCAGTTGTTTGTAATCGCATATGCGGGGGTTATCATTATGCAGATGGTCTGTGTGTTTTTCAGTGTCCGAGCGGCAATTACGATTGAAATGAACGTGGGAAGAGATATGAAGAGAGCCCAGTTTGTACATTTGCAGAAGCTTTCGTTTTCTTATTATAATACAACTCCGGTGGGATATATCCACGCGAGGGTGATGAGTGACACTTCAAAGATCGCATCGGTGATTGCCTGGGGGCTGGTAGATATGTTCTGGGCGTTCGGGTATGTGCTTGGTGTATTTGCCATCATGTTTGCATTGAACTGGAAGCTGGCAGCGATCATTATGCTGGTAGTTCCGTTTATTGCAGGATTGACTTTTGTTTTTCAGAAAAAGATGTTGTTCTGGAACCGGGATATCCGGGAGGTCAATTCAGAAATAACAGGAGCGTTTAATGAAGGGATCACCGGAGTGGAAACCAGTAAGACGCTGGCGATGGAGGAGTTAAATGATCATACATTTTGTAATGTGACCGGACGGATGAAGTCGCACTCCATGACACTCGCCAGACTTACGGCAATCTATATGCCGATGATTTTGTTCTTTAGTTCCGTGGTGACAGCATTCGTGCTGGCGCGTGGCGGATATTTTGTGGAGCATCAGATCATTGCACTGGGTACGTTGTCGGTATTTCTGTCTTACGCAGTGGGAATCTTTGAACCGATCCAGCAGCTGGCAAGACTCCTGTCGGATATGATTTCTTGCCAGGCCAATATAGAACGAGTGGCGGATCTGCTGGAGCAGGAACCGAATATTACCGATACACCGGAGGTGCTGGAAAGGTATGGTGATTCGGCAGAGCCGAAGCGGGAAAACTGGGAACCGATCCGCGGGGATATCGAGTTCCGGGATGTGAGTTTCCGGTATCCGGATGGTAAAGAATATGTACTGGAACATCTGAATCTGAAGATACCGGTCGGAACAACAGTGGCAATCGTAGGGGATACGGGAGCTGGTAAGTCGACAATTGTGAACCTGGCAGGCAGATTCTTTGAGCCTACATCCGGAGAGATTTTAATTGATGGCGTGGATTATCGGAAACGTTCCCAGCTCTGGCTGCACAGTCAGATCGGATATGTGCTGCAGAATCCGCACCTGTTCTCCGGCACGATACGGGAAAATATACGATATGGGAGACTGGATGCTACGGATGCGGAAGTCGAAGAAGCCGCAAGACGGGTATCAGCAGATCAGGTGATTGACCGTATGGAGCAGGGCTATGATACGGATGTTGGCGAAGGTGGCGACCGTCTTTCTACCGGAGAAAAGCAGCTGATCTCATTTGCCAGAGCGATTCTTGCAAAGCCTGCGATCTTTGTCCTGGACGAGGCGACGTCTTCGATTGATACCTGGACAGAACAGCTGATTCAGAAGGCAACGGATGAACTGCTGGCAGGGCATACATCATTTATGATCGCACACAGACTGTCAACGGTGCGCAATGCAGACCTGATCCTGGTGATGAAGGATGGAAAGATCATAGAACAGGGAAAACATCGGGAATTAATTGGCAGAAGAGGACATTATTATAACCTTTATTCCAGACAGTTTGAGGAAGAGTGTATGATGGAGATATTTGACTAATATTTTGCCTAGAATAATTTGACAAGTATTCGTGAAAAGGTTATACTAACAATTAGCAATGTGTATAGTTATGACTGGAAGTATACACTATTATTTATTAAATATAACAAGCAATAAGGGAGGAAGATATTATGGTATCTCAGAAAGTAACAGTTTCAAATCCAACAGGAATCCACGCTAGACCAGCAGCAACATTAGCAAAGACAGCAGCTCCGTTCAAGAGTAGCATTATTCTTGTGGCAGGTGAGAAGAGACTTCAGGCTAAGAGCGTTCTGAACCTTATGTCTGCAGCTATCAAATGTGGAACAGAAATCACAGTTGAGTGTGATGGTGAAGATGAAGCAGAAGCACTTAAGACTGTAGTAGAAGCTATTGAAAGTGGACTGGGAGAGTAATATATGGAACAGATTCGTGTTGAGAAGACAGCGTCCAGAGGCATCGTTGTTGAAAAAGTATATATGTATCTTGAGCCAGATCTGACTCCGGCAACCGGTACGATCGCCGATGATCAGGTTCAGGCTGAGATTGAGAAGTTCGAGGCAGCTAAGAATGCTGTTGTAGAAGAACTTGGTCAGCTTGCTGAAAAGAATGAGATCTTTGCGGCACATCTGGAAATTGCGAACGACTTTATGCTTCAGGATGGCGTTGAGAGCAAGATCAAGGACAGCAAGTCTAATGTAGAGCAGGCAATCAGCAACACAATTGATGAGTTTGCTATGATTTTTGCATCTATGGATGACGAGTACATGAAAGAAAGAGCTGCAGACGTACGTGATATTGGTAAGCGTATGATGGCAGTAGTTAAGGGCGTTAAGCTTCCGGATCTGGGAGTTTTGACTGAGCCTGTAGTCGTTATGGCGAAGGATATGTATCCGTCTGATACAGTTAAGATCAATCCGGCACTGGTTAAAGGTATCATCACAGAAGAAGGCGGTGTTACAAGCCACGTATCTATCATTGCCAAGAGTCTTGGAATCCCGACACTGGTAGGTGTAAAGGGTATCCTTTCTAAGGTAGACGATGGAGAGTACATCTGTATGGATGCCGGAGAGGGTATTATTGTTGTGAAACCTGACGAGGATACAGAGAAGGAATATCTGGACAAGAAAGCTGCTTATGAGCAGGAAAGAGCACGTCTGGAAGGCCTGAGAAGTACTCCGGCAGTTACCAAGGACGGCAAGAGAATCTATCTGTGTGCTAACGTTGGTAATGTACAGGATATCAGAAATGCACTTCCGATGAATATTGATGGTGTAGGTCTGTTCCGTAGTGAGTTCCTTTACATGCAGAATACACACTTCCCGACAGAGGAAGAGCAGTTTGTGGTATACAAAGAGGCAGCAGAGCTTGCGTCTCAGGAACTGACAATCCGTACACTGG
Organism: Dorea sp. AM58-8; assembly: GCF_003464045.1. Lineage (NCBI taxonomy): Bacteria > Bacillati > Bacillota > Clostridia > Lachnospirales > Lachnospiraceae > Dorea > Dorea sp. AM58-8. Next base: position 93,678 of record NZ_QSDM01000004.1, read on the forward strand.
ATATCGGTGGAGACAAAGAACTGTCTTATTATGAATTTGAAAAAGAGGAGAATCCATTCCTTGGATGGAGAGCAATCCGTATTTCTCTGGACATGAAGGATATGTTCAAAGAACAGCTGAGAGCTATCCTGCGCGCAAGTGCATTTGGTCATGTGAGAATCATGTTCCCAATGATCATTGCTATGGAAGAGCTTAAGAATGCTAAGCACTTGTGAAAGAATGTATGAAAGAGCTTGACGAAAGAGGACAGGCTTACGATAAGAATATCGAGATGGGTATGATGATCGAGACACCTGCCAGTGTAATGCTTGCAGATGAATTCGCAAAAGAGGCTGATTTCTTCAGTATCGGAACGAACGATCTGACACAGTACATTCTGGTTGTTGACCGCGGTAATAAGAAGATTGCCAAGATGTACGATTACTTCAATCCGGCTGTTGTACGTGCAATTAAGCAGGTAATTGAGGCAGGACACAAAAAAGGCATCAAAGTCGGTATGTGTGGTGAGATGGCTGGTGATCAGAAAGCAGTCGAACTCCTTCTGGATCTTGGTCTGGATGAGTTTAGTATGTCCGCTGGAAGTATCGATTACGTAAGAGAGCAGATACTTAACAGAGAGTAAGAAAGAGTAAGTTTAAAAGGATTATGGAAAGCCTTCAGGTACGGTTGAGCCTGAGGGCTTTCTTGCATCACCAGGATTATTCAAGGCTTACGAGATGTGTTGACAATATTGTATAAATGACTTTTTTGCGTAAATATATAGTTTCCATTCCCTGAAAAAGGTAGTATAATGTACGCATAGTGGAGTCACATGCCCAGAAAGGGCGCGCGTATGCGATTGTGTGCCGATGGAGGAGTCATCATGAAGGACAAACGGGACATACAGCTGAAAGGACAGTTGAAGTTATATATGCAGTGGCCGGCAATCATGTCGGTACTTCTTCTGGCAATGAATGTATGGATCTATAAGATTGATCACAGAGCGGGATTTATCATGCTGATCTTTGTTCTGATTTATATGTTGATCGTAGGAGCATTGTATTTTTTTAACCGGGCGGTGATCCTTCGAGATCTGGTAGAGTTCTCGGCACAGTATGGTGTTGTACAGAATACGTTGCTGAAGGAATTGTCAGTACCATATGCGCTGCTGATGGAAGATGGCAGGATCCTGTGGGTGAATGATGAATTTAATGCGATCTTTGAGGGAGAAGGTAAAGTGTCTGGAAGCCTTGCAAAGTATATTCCAGAGATCAACCGCAGTCTGTTTCCCAAAAAAGAAGACCAGAAAGTACAGCGCGAGGTGCGCTATGAGGACAGAGAATATCTTGCAGAGCTAAGAAAGATATCTGTAAAAGGATTTAGCGATTCTGAGCAGTTGATGGAGATGCCGAAAGAGCAGGAGTACTTTATTGCAGTGCATATGCAGGATGTAACGGAACGTAATGAATATATCCGTGCCAATGAAGAACAGAGACTGGTTGCCGGTATGCTTTATATTGACAATTATGACGAAGTGATCGAGAGTGTGGAAGAGGTTCGTCAGAGTCTGTTGCTGGCACTGATCGATCGAAAGATTAACCAGTATTTCATGAAGGTTAATGGTATTGTCAAAAAGGTCGAGACAGATAAGTATTTTGTTGTAGTGAAGAAGAAAGATTTCAAGAAACTGGAAGAAGATCGTTTCTCATTGCTGGAAGATGTGAAGTCGGTCAGTGTGGGCAACAAGATTCCGGCTACACTCAGTATGGGTCTGGGACTCAGCAGCGACTCTTATTCACAGAGTTATAACTACGCCCGTGTGGCTATCGATCAGGCACTTGCCAGAGGTGGCGATCAGGCAGTTATCAAGGATTGTAACGGTATTACCTATTATGGTGGCAAGCGGGAAATGAGCTATAAGAACACGCGTGTTAAGGCGCGTGTTAAGGCGGAAGCTCTTCGTGAGTATATGATGACCAGTGGAAATGTTCTGGTTATGGGACATACGATGACAGATGTAGATTCGCTGGGAGCAGCGATTGGTATTTATCGTGCAGCAGAGGCAATTGGTAAGAAAGCACATATCGTATTGAATAAGCCGACGAATTCAATTCGTTCCGTGTATGAAGACTATATTAACAACCCGGATTATCCGGAAGATATGTTTATCAGTTCATCGGAAGCAAAGGATCTGATGAATAATAATTCGATGGTCATCGTCGTAGATACGAATCGTCCGCAGATGACGGAGTGCCCGGAACTGCTGCAGATGACGAAGACCATTGTAGTGCTGGATCATCACAGACAGAGCAGTGATAATATTGATAATGCCATGCTGTCATATATTGAGCCATATGCATCATCTGCATGTGAGATGGTATCTGAGATCCTGCAGTATATCGATGAGGATGTAAAGATCCCGCCGCTGGAAGCAAGTAGTATGTATGCGGGTATGATGATCGATACGAATAATTTCACGAACCGTACCGGTGTACGAACCTTTGAGGCGGCAGCATTTTTGAGAAGATGTGGGGCAGATATTCCATATGTCCGCAAGATATTCCGGGATGATATGGATTCTTATCGGGCTAAGGCATCGATTATCAGTAATGCAGAAGTATATCGTCAGCAGTTTGCAATCGCCAGGGGTCAGAATCTGCGGGTGGACAGCCCGACGATTATTGGGGCACAGGCGGCTAATGAACTGCTGGATATTGAAGGTATCCGCGCTTCATTTGTATTGACGGTATACCAGGGACGTATCTATGTGAGTGCACGCTCCATTGATGAAGTAAATGTACAGATCATTATGGAACGTCTGGGCGGTGGAGGTCACATGAATGCCTCCGGTACACAGTTTGACCACACGAATATGGAAGAGGCGGTGAACTGTGTGAAAGCGCAGATTGACAGAATGATCGAGGAAGGAGATATATAAAATGAAAGTAATCTTATTAGAGGATGTAAAGTCTCTTGGCAAAAAAGGAGATGTAGTAAATGTAAATGATGGATATGCGAGGAATTTTCTTCTGAAAACGAAGAAAGGCATTGAAGCTAATGGCAAGAATATGAATGATCTGAAGCTTCAGAAGGCTAATGCAGATAAAGTGGCACAGGAGAATCTGGAAGCAGCAAAAGAACTGGGAGAACAGCTTGCTAAAGGCAAGATTGAAGTGTCTATTAAGACCGGTGAGGGCGGTAAGGTATTTGGTTCCGTGTCTTCCAAAGAGATTGCGCAGGCGGCTGAGGAGCAGCTCGGTCTGAAGATCGATAAGAAGAAGATTCAGTTAAAAGAACAGATCAAGAGCCTTGGCGTACACAATGTACCGATTAAGCTTCATCCAAAGGTAACTACAGAACTGAAAGTACACGTTGTAGAAGAGTAGGGAGGTCGCCATGGAGGAAGCGCTGATTAAGCGGGTGCTGCCTCACAGTATTGAGGCAGAGCAGTCAGTAGTCGGAGCCATGCTGATGGACAAAGAGGCTATTCTGACAGCGTCAGAGATCATTACAGGGCAGGATTTTTATCAAACTTCATATGGTGTGATCTTTGAATCCATGGTAGAACTTTTTAATGAAGGCAAGCCGGCAGATCTGATCACACTTCAGGAACGCCTGAAAGAAAAGGATGTACCGGAAGAGATATCTAGTCTGGAATTTGTCCGCGAGCTGGTGGCAGCTGTGCCGACTTCTGCCAATGTAAGATACTATGCGCAGATCGTATATGAGAAATCGGTCCTGCGTAAGCTGATCAAGTTAAATGAAGAGATAGCTAATACCTGTTATGTGTCTTCTCAGCCGATGGAAGAGATTTTGGAAATGACTGAGAAAAAGGTGTTTGAACTGCTGCAGAATCGTAATGCAGGCGATTTTGTCCCGATTAAGGACGTTGTACTTAATGCATTAGAGAAGATTGAAAAAGCATCTAAAAATAAAGGAACGGTAACGGGTATTCCAACAGGTTTCCTGGATCTGGATTACAAATTATCCGGATTGCAGCCGTCAGACCTGATTCTTGTGGCGGCGCGTCCATCTATGGGTAAGACTGCGTTCGTTCTGAATATCGCCCAGCATGTGGCATTCAAGAGCGATAGATATGTAGCTGTATTCAGTCTTGAGATGTCAAAGGAACAGTTGGTGAACCGTCTGTTTTCATTGGAATCACAGGTGGATTCTCAGAGTCTCAGAACGGGTAATCTGAAAGATGCCGATTGGGAGAAATTGATCGAGAGTGCCGGAATCATCGGTAAGTCACATTTGATCATCGATGACACACCAAGTATTTCAGTTACAGAACTTCGTTCCAAATGTCGTAAGTTCAAGCTGGAGCACGGCCTTGACCTGATCATTATCGACTACTTGCAGTTGATGAGTGGCAGTATTGGCGGTAGAAGTGATTCCAGACAGCAGGAGATCTCGGATATTTCTCGTTCACTGAAAGCAGTGGCGAGAGAGTTGAATGTGCCGGTCATTGCATTGTCGCAGTTGAGCCGGGCAGTGGAGCAGAGACCGGATCACCGGCCGATGCTTTCTGACCTTAGAGAGTCAGGAGCCATCGAGCAGGATGCCGATGTGGTAATGTTTATTTATCGTGATGATTATTATAATAAGGATACAGAGACACCGAATCAGGCGGAGATCATCATCGCTAAACAGAGAAATGGTCCGATTGGTACAGTGAATCTGGCATGGCTGCCGGATTACACAAAATTTGCCAATCTTACCTGGGAAAAGAATTAACAGATATGTTTTTGGGGCCATGATTAATCAAACAGATTTTATTAGTAATCAAAACTGTTTGATTAATCATGGCCCCGTTTGCGTACTGTATCGAGTAAAAGAATGATGATCTATATTGATGTACCGGGAAGCAGAAGCCTGCGAAGTCTTGTTACAGCACTGCTGTGAGCAGCATTTTTGCGGTAATTCTGCTGCTGGCGGATCAATTGGTCAAGCTTACGGAATTCTTCTTCCTGCTGGCGTTCTTTGGCATCCAGAAGAAAAGACATTTCTTTGGTAATCATAGACACCAGCATTTCATTATTGTTTTCCAGCATACGCTTGATGCGGAGTTGTTCTCGGGTGCGTTTCATATCCGGAATCAGAGCTTTCAGCTCTTCAAACGGCACACCCTGGTCATATAGTTCTTTGATGCAGTTATAAAGCTTGGCATCTTCTTTCGTTGCGCTGCTTAATGTATTTAATACGTTGCCCATATAATCCCCCCTTAGTTCATGTAGACAGAGTATAACATGTCCAAACGGAAGCATTTGTCAAAGGGAGTCGGGAAGATAATAGATTTGGCTGACAGGAAGTGACAATGGAAGGTTTGCGGCAAAAAAAGAACAGCCTGTCCAATTGCGAACAGGCTGCTTTTACTCTTTATTATTCTTGCGAAATTACTCAGCAGAGATAGCTGACATTGGGCATGTATCTGCACAAGCACCACAGTCAAGACATGCATCTGGGTTGATTTCGAAATGAGCATCTCCTTCGCTGATAGCTTCTGCAGGACACTGAGCTGCACAAGCACCACAAGAAACACATTCGTCACTAATTACGTATGCCATGATAAGTACCTCCTTATATAATATGTGATAATCATTATGGCTGAATACCTCAGCTTTAGTTAATCATAATACAAATGAGGGAAATATACAAGCTAAATCCTGCTTAAAAACAGATACAAAGTCAATGTTAATAAATTTTTTAAGAAATTTTTCAAGACTTTTTCACAGTTTTGGTGTATAACATATTATGTGATGTCAGAGGATACACGTAATAAGGAGTTACCTATACGACATCGGCAGATTAAGAAGAAATAGTTATTGGGAGAGATAGCATGAAAAAGAGATGGAGAGTAGCGGCGCTTGGTATATGCATGGCAATGCTTACATGTGCATGCAGTACGCAGACAGAGAAAGCGGATACATCTTCGACCCAGCAGAATGGAGAGAAGAAAGAGACTGCTGAAGAGAAGGCTGAAAAGGCAAAGCAGGCGAAACTGGATCTGATTGATCCGGCAGCATATGGTAATGTGGATGGATTAGAGCTGGAAAAAGGTACATATTTGTCGATCATTGGTAAAGGCAGTTCTGAGACCTATTGGAAAACGATCAAAGCAGGTGCCGAGGACGCAGTTGCTGATCTGAATAAAGAACTTGGGTATGAAGGTTCGGATAAGATCAAGGTAGTATACAGTGGACCTGGTAAGTCAGACGATGTGGATGAGCAGGTCAGTATTCTGGATGAAGAGTTGGACAGATATCCGGCGGCACTGGCAATCGCAATAGTAGATTCCAAGTCCTGTGAAGTGCAGTTTGATCTGGCGACTATGAACGGAATCCCGCTGATAACATTTGACTCTGTGGGTAATTATCAGGGAATCATGGCCAGTGTAATGACGGATAATGCGAAAGCATCCACAGAAGTAGCGACACATATGGTGGAGAGCCTTGGAGATGCCGGACAGGTTGTTGTGATCGCTCATGACAGCAAGTCCCTGACTTCGCAGGAAAGAGTAAATAATTTTATTGCAGAGATTCAGAATAATCATCCGAATATGTCGGTGGCAGGTCCATATTACATGGATCAGATCGATGATATAAAGAAGACGATCGCAGAACAGCAGCTTGATATTGTGCCAGTGGAAGGTCAGGAACTTGATGAGGAACAGCAGACGGCACTCGATGATGCAATCGCACAGATTACGGATGAAGACATTTATAATTATATTCTGGAGATGAATCCGGATGTGAAAGGTATCTTTGCAACCAATGGAGACACTACCATGCAGGCTTTGACAGCATGTGAAGGAAAAGACATGAAGGATGTTGTAATCATGGGATATGATGCGGATCAGGAAGAGATCGATGCGATGAAAGATGGCAGAATCGCAGGGATGATCGTTCAGAATCCATATGGTATGGGGTATGCAACGGTTGTGGCAGAAGCAAGATGTGTTCTGAATATGGGAAATGAAGCGAATGTTAACACGGGGTATACCTGGGTAACGCCGGATAATATAGAAGATAGGACAGTACAAGATATTCTGTATGCAGAGAAATAGCCGGATATAACCGGTCAGAATGAAGATAGAGCGTGATATGAAAAAGGTGCGGCATTTGCCCGCACCTTTTTTGCTACACATGTGAAATAAACTAAAATGAGCTAATATAATACTAAATAGGAAGTTCCAGATAGATATCTTTTCCTTCTTTGATAGAGATGACTACTTTTCCACCTTTGATGGTAGTAACCATTCCCTGAACGCTTCCACTTACGGAAGGAGCATCTGCTTCAGCAGGAGCAGACTCTTCAGCCGGTGCTTCTTCAGCAGCTTCTTCTACTGCGCCGGCTTCTTTGTAGCCTTTTACATTATCAGGAGTCAGAGCACTAAGAGAATCACTTGTCTTAGTCAGAGTTGCTCCGAGTACCTGTCCGATTGTAAGTACTCCATCAAGGTTCAGAAGACCTGAATCAACCAGTTCGTCAAAAATAGCCGGATCCTCGAGGTTAGCTGGCTCAATTGTAATACCAGCCTCTGCACGGCAACATAATACGGCAGGATCCTTTGCATGAGCCTGCGCGGTTTCAGCTGTAATAGACATATTACATACCTCCTTATTCATACTATTATTAGTATAGTTCTTAGGAGGGATAAAAGCCAATTGATTTTTATCATACTAAAAGCTTAATTATTGATAATTTCTATGACCAGTGTGCGCTATCTTTACTCTTTGGAAGGGTGAAGGTAAATTCACTTCCGACACCTTCCGTACTGATTACATTAATATTCTCACCGTGAGCCTGAATGGATTCCTTTACGATGGAAAGACCAAGTCCGGTTCCTTTTTTATCTTTGCCACGAGAAGAATCTGTCTTGTAAAAACGTTCCCATATTTTATTCAGCGAATCACGCGGAATACCGACTCCGTTATCCTTGACAGATACGAAGACTTTCTCGCCGCGTTCGGTGGTTTCAACTGTAATAATAGAGTCCGGATCGCTGAACTTAATCGCATTGTCGATCAAATTGTAGAGCACCTGCTGGATTTTGTGTTTGTCAGCAAATACGGACAAATGCCTGGTGGCAAGAACCAGTTCGATTGATATCTTCTTCTGTGTGCATGTGCCTTCAAAAGAGGCAGCAGTGGAACGGATCACATCATGAATATCGAAAGATTCCCGGTTCAGCAGAAGTTCCTGTGTGTCAAATGCATTTAACTCCAGAAGATCTCTCGTCAGATCTGTCAGTCGTTCTGTTTCAAATAAAATAATATTCAGGTACTTGCTCTGCATTTCCGGAGGAATCGTACCATCAGCCATGGCTTCTATGTAGCCCTTGATCGAGGTGAGAGGGGAACGGAAATCGTGGGAGACATTGGCCACGAACTTCTTCTGATAGTTCTCCATATCCCGAAGCTGTGAAGACATATAGTTGAGTGATGCCGACAGATATCCCATTTCATCACTGGTGCGGATCGGAATCTCGTAGTTCAGATTGCCGGATGCATACTGTGTAGCCGCCTGGGTGATCTCAACCAGTGGTCGGTGTACCAGCAGTTCAAATGCCAGGAAGATCATAAATGACAACAGATAGATGATGATCAGGGCAATATATACACGCTGGAGCAGCGCATTCTGCAGAGCGTTGATCTCGTCCAGATTCTGATGGATCAGAAGATAGCCTTTGGTTGTAAAATCCTGAGTGACAGGAGCAATAACTGTAATAACATCTTCGGTAAAACAACCGTGATAATCACCCTTTTGCCAGATACTTCCGACATTTTCCGTTGGGTCAAAGTCAGGAATGACGGTTGGCGCATCCGGGTAGTCATCCGGAGATTTGCTGCAGATCAGATTCCCTTCTGCGTCTACCAGCCAGACGGCAGCATCCGTGTAGGATTCGATACCACTGAGCTGTGTGCGGACTTCCGATAAGGAAATTGTTTCATTAAAATATTTGGGCAGATACTGTGATGCGGTAACATTAGCACTTTTATATAACCGGGATGCGGTATAGTCCGTGAGCTTATCAAGGGCATAACCGGATACCAGAATGGATGTAGTGAATATTGCCAGAAATCCAAATATGATATAAATTGCCAATATTTTTAATCGCAGCGTACTGCCGGTGTGTGAAGGTGTTTTATTCATAACGCGCGTCCTTATTTGACTTCAAACTTATATCCAATGCCCCATACGGTTCCCAGATTCCAGGATGGGTGATCACTGATCTTTTTGCGGAGACGTTTGATATGTACGTCTACGGTACGAGTGTCACCGACATATTCATAACCCCAGATGTGGTCCAGGAGTTGTTCTCTGGTAAATACCTGATTTGGTGAGGAAGCCAGGAAATAGAGAAGCTCCAGTTCTTTTGGAGGCATGTCTACGGTCTCTCCGTCTACCTGGACCGAATAGTTGGTCAGGTTGATCACAAGTCCCGGATATTCCACACATTTGCTGTTGCTGTCAGCAGGAATTTCCGGCTTTGCAGGATGATATCTGCGGAGTACGGCCTTGACTCTGGCGACCATTTCTTTCGAATCAAATGGTTTCATGATATAGTCATCGGCTCCCAGTTCCAGACCGAGCACTTTGTCAAAGACCTCGCCCTTGGCGGAAAGCATGATGATCGGTGTCTGCGAATGGGCACGGATCTCACGGCATACCTGATAACCGTCAATGCCCGGAAGCATCAGATCCAGAAGTATCAGATCCGGATTCCACGCATCAAATGCGAGCAGAGCACTTTCTCCGTCGTGAACGATCTTGGTGTCGAAACATTCTTTTGCTAAATAAAGTGAGATCAGTTCTGCAATATTTTCATCGTCGTCAACGATCAGTATTTTCTGTTTGCTAACCATAATTATTTCTCCCCACTATTTGAGTTTATGATAAATGTTGTCAGAGTACTTCGCTATTTGAACTCGACAATTGTTACACCTGCATCACCCTCACCAAATGCAGCCAGATGGAATTCTTTGATATGCTTCTGGCGGCGGAGATAAGCATGGATACCATTGCGGAGTGCGCCGGTACCTTTGCCATGTACGATGCGTACCGGGCTTAGGTGTGCAATATAGGCATCGTCCAGATATTTGTCAAGTTCTGCGACTGCTTCATCCACTGTCTTGCCTAACAGGTTGATCTCAGGACTGACGGAGAAGGATTTGCTCATTTTCATCTTGCCCTTGGAAGTGCGCTGCAGACCCTTGGCAGAGTAAGAAGGCTGCTCTTCGATGATCTCCAGATCGGACATGTGTACCTGCGAATTCAGGATACCCATCTGAACATGAAGATTGCCTCTTGCATCCGGAAGAGAAGTGATAATACCGTTCAGGTTCATGCTGAGAACCCGTACAGATTCGCCAAGCTTGAAATCAGAAGGCTTATGTTTCTTTCTTGGTTTGGCAGTTTCCAATGTTACCTTGCTGCTGGTAGACTTCAGCTTTTTGCGGAGACGTTCTCGTTCTTTTTCCATCTCAGCAGCAGAGATGTTCTCCTTGCCGAATTTGCGGAAATTCTTCATGGTTTCGTCGGCAGTCTCTTTGGCATCCAACAGGATAGCGTGAGCCTTTTCGTTGGCCTCGCGGATGATGCGGTCACGCTGGTCATCTAACTTCTTCTGGCGGGATGCGGTCTCGTTCTTCAGGCGTTCCAGCTCCCTTTTGTAAGATGCAATTTCTTCTTTTTCTTTTTCGATTAATCGGCGGTTGGCTTCCAAATCCGTCAAGACATCCTCAAAGGATTCTGCTTCGCTGGACAGATGCGCTCTGGCATCTTCGATAATATAGTCCGGAAGTCCCAGCTTTTTGGAAATGGCAAATGCATTACTCTTTCCCGGAATACCGATCAGCAGACGGTAAGTTGGCCGGAGCGTTGCAACGTCGAACTCGCAGCTCGCATTTTCTACGCCCGGTGTCTCGAGCGCAAAAATCTTCAGTTCACTGTAGTGAGTGGTCGCCATGGTGCGGATGCCCTGAGCATGTAAATGACTCAGAATCGCGATGGCAAGAGCAGCGCCTTCGGTAGGATCGGTTCCGGCACCAAGTTCGTCGAAGAGTACCAGAGAATCGTCTTTAATCTTCTTTAAAAATGAAACAATATTCGTCATGTGAGAAGAGAAGGTACTGAGGCTCTGTTCAATACTCTGCTCGTCACCGATGTCTGCGTAGACATCTTCAAAGATACCGAGTTCTGAGCGATCAAGTGCCGGAATGTGGAGTCCTGCCTGTCCCATCAGGGTAAAAAGTCCGACCGTTTTCAGCGAAACCGTTTTACCACCTGTGTTTGGTCCTGTTACGATCAGCAGGTCAAAGGTGTCACCCAGAGAAATGGTGATCGGCACAACCTTTTTGCGGTCGATCAATGGATGGCGACCTTCCCGGATCAGAATGCGTCGTTCGTTATTAAAGACCGGTCGGCTGGCATTCATGGAAAGTGCCAGGCTTCCTCTTGCAAAAATGAAATCCAGTTCGGTCATGACCTTATAGTCGGTGCGGATCTCTTCCATATAATCAGCGGCATCAGAACTAAGCCGGGCAAGTATCACCTGGATCTCTTCCTGTTCTTTGCCATATAATTCTTTCAGATCATTATTCAGCTTTACAACTGCCATAGGTTCGATAAAAAGTGTAGAACCGGTAGCAGACTGATCATGAATCATGCCGGACACCTTAGATCTGTATTCGGCTTTGACCGGGATACAGTAACGGTCACCACGCATGGTAATAATAGCGTCCTGCAGATAAGTGCGGAGTGGACCATTGACCATACCGGTCAATGTAGAGTGTACACGGTCATTCATTGCGCTGATCTGACGGCGGATCTGCTTCAGCGTGCTGCTGGCATCGTCACTGATCTCGTCTTCGCTGATGATACAACGGTCAATCTCGGTAGAAAGAAGAGATACCGGTTCCAGCATATCAAAATAACTGTCCAGACAGTCGGCAAGTTCTTCGATGGTCTCATGACGTCCATAGGCTTTGGCTCTTCCGGCTGCGGTAAGCACCTTGGCGATACGTAGAAGCTCGGCAGCATTTAATGCAGCTCCGACTTCCAGGCGTTTCATAGATTCTTCGATCGGATAGCATCCACTGAAAGACAGATGTCCTTTTTTAACAATACGGGTAAATGCAGCGGCGGTCTCTTCCTGCATGGACTCAATCTTCGTCAGATCTGTAGAAGGCTTGAGATTGCGGCATTTGCGCTGCCCACCCGGTGTGGTGGCTTCATTCATGAGAAGCTCTGTGATTTTATAAAATTCCAGTTTGGTAAGTGTTTTCTTATTCATATTACATCTCCTGTTAATTCCTTTTTATTCTAACGTATTTGAGGTTTAAAGAAAAGGATAAATATTGAACATTATTCTGCAATATTGTATACTGATAGCAGAATTGTTAAAGGAGACGAACAGCATGGAGAACCACGGTGATCCGCGAGACAGAGATGGTGAATCCGGGACAGAACATGAAGAATATGAGTTTCTGCAGGAGACCTTGAAGGACGAGAAGAAGCGGGGCAGAATCGGAAAAAGTACGATCATAAAGTGTGCAGCTCTGGGACTGGTATTTGGTATGGCGGCCAGTCTTGGTTTTTTTGCGCTAAAACCATGGGCAGAAGATCTGATGCTTGGAGATCCTGATGAGATAACAATTCCGGAAGAAGAGGAAGATGAAGGGAATACAGCCACAGCTGAGGAGGAACAGTCACTTGTAGTGAGCATGGATCATTACCGGGAGATGAGTGCAGCCCTGACAGAGATCGCTGACAAGGCAAAATACAGCATGGCCAGAATATCGGTAGCTGCAGATGACACCGTTGATGCGGAGAATATAACAGGAGCAGATGAGACAGATGCGGCGGGTACGGATAGCGTAACTGGCGTGATCATAGCGGATAATGGTCAGGAATACCTGGTCTTTGGAAGCAACAGAGTATGTCAGGGGGAAGAAGCTGTAGAAGTGACATTTGCAGACGGCAGAAGTTATGAGGCAGGTGTGAAGCAGAGCGACGGAACACTTGGATATGCTGTGTATGCAGTGCATAAGAGCAGTCTTGCGGCGTCTACGGCGGAGAAGATACAGGTGGCTACTCTTGGACGTACAGGAACTGCGGAACAGGGGAATACGGTTATTGCTATGGGTGATCCGTTTGGTTATGGAGATTCTATCGGTTATGGAGTTATTGCGTCATCCGGTACAGAAAAGAACCGTACCGATGGGGAATACCAGGTAATCGGCACTGACATTTCCGGTACATCGGATGGAACAGGTGCATTATTTAACGTAAACGGCGAGGTCGTTGGCATGATCGATGCAGCAGCCAGAGATGAAGATATGGCAACGGTAACAGCGTATGGGATTTCGGATCTGAAAGCGATGATCGAATGTCTGTCAAATGGTGAGACGGTACCGTATCTTGGAATTACCGGCGTGTCTGTTACGGAGGAAATTGCCAGTGACCAGGGAATACCACGAGGTGTGTATGTGCAGAAAGTGGAAGCAGATTCACCGGCTATGGAAGCAGGTATCCAGAGCGGCGATGTGATCACGGAAGTTGCTAAGACAGCGGTGACAACATTGTCGGCATATCATACAGTGCTGATGAAGCAGAAGACCGGTGACAGCATTCGTGTGAAGGGAATGCGGAAGGGAACCGATGGTTATGTGGATGTGCAGTATAATGTGACTGTAGGAAGCTTCAGATGAGACCTGTTATGAGCATTTATAAAATTAGAAGAACATAATAGAAAGAGAGAATTTATCATGAGATATATCAATACCCTCTGTGAGGGCGAGACAATTCGTAATGTGTATTTGTGTAAAGGGAAGCGTTCGGCGGAGACGAGAAATGGCAAGCCATATGACAATCTGATCTTGCAGGATAAGACCGGCACGCTGGATGGTAAGGTGTGGGATCCGAATTCAAGTGGGATCGCAGATTATGATGAGCTGGACTTTATCGAGGTGTTCGGTGAAGTGACCAGCTATAATAATGCCCTTCAGTTGAATATCCGTCAGATCCGCAAGGCATATGAGGATGAATATAATCCGGCAGATTACATGCCGACGACTGAGAAGAATGAAGACACCATGTACCAGGAACTTCTGAATTACGGGAAACAGATCGGCAACACTTATCTGAAACAGGTGGTGGAGTATTATTTCGTAAATAATCAGGAATTTGTAAAGGTGTTTAAGGGACATTCCGCAGCGAAGAGTGTGCATCACGGATTCGCAGGAGGACTTCTGGAACATACATTAAGTGTTGTGAAGATGTGTGAATACATGGTTGGCGCATATCCAATCCTGAATCGTGATCTGCTGTATACCGCAGCAATGTGTCATGATATCGGCAAAGTGAAAGAGCTGTCTGCATTTCCAAAGAATGATTATACGGATGAAGGACAGTTATTAGGACATATTGTGATTGGCGTGGAGATGGTAAATGATGCGATTCGTGAGATCCCGGATTTTCCGGAGAAGCTGGCCAATGAACTGAAGCACTGCATCATCTCACATCATGGAGAATTGGAGTATGGCTCGCCGAAGAAACCGGCATTGCCGGAAGCGTTTGCCCTAAACTTTGCAGACTGTGCAGATGCCAAGATGGAGACGCTGACTGAGATCTTCAAAGACAGCAAGAATATGAAAGATAAAGAATGGACTGGATATAACCGACTGTTTGAGACAAATCTCAGAAAGAGCAGTCTGGAAAAGTAGACGGATAAGAGTATATAAATAGACGATGAGTATGAAGAAAAATGATCTGACAACAGTTACAATTGAAGATATGGGTGTCGGCGGCGAAGGCATCGGTAAGGTAGACGGCTATACGCTGTTTGTGAAGGATGCGGTTATTGGTGATGTGGCAGAAGTGAAGGTCATGAAGGCGAAGAAGCATTATGGTTATGCACGCCTGATGAAGATATTGCAGCCATCAAAAGATAGAGTAGAGCCTGTCTGTCCGGTGGCGAGACAATGCGGAGGCTGTCAGATACAGGCATTGAACTATGAGAAACAGCTGGAATTTAAGCATAACAAGGTGCGCAACAATCTGATCCGACTGGGCGGTATTCCAGAGGAACTTTTGGATGAGATTATGGAACCGGCAGCAGGAATGAAAGAGCCGTTCCGTTATCGCAATAAAGCACAGTTTCCGATTGGCAGAGACCGTGATGGAAAGCTGACTGCCGGATTCTATGCAGGCAGGACACACCAGATCATTCCGGTGCCGGAGCGTGACTGCGTACTGGGGGTAAAAGAGAATAAAGAAATCTTGGACGCAATTCTGGAATTTATGCAGGTGGAACATATCGAACCATATAATGAAGAAAATCACAGTGGACTGGTGCGCCATGTACTGATCCGTTATGGATTCCGTACAGGCGAGATCATGGTCTGCCTCGTTATCAATGGAAAGACACTTCCACACAGTGAGAAGCTGGTGGAGAGGCTTACAAAAATACCGGGGATGACGAGTATTACCTGCAGCATCAACCGCGAGAAGACGAATGTCATCATGGGAACGAAGATCCAGCTTCTGTGGGGGCAGATGTATATTACAGATTATATCGGAGAAGTAAAGTTCCAGATATCACCGCTTTCTTTTTATCAGGTGAATCCGGTGCAGACCGAGGTGCTGTATGGAACCGCATTAGAATATGCAGGACTTACCGGTCACGAGACCGTGTGGGATCTGTACTGTGGAATCGGAACCATTTCTCTCTTCCTTGCACAGAAAGCGGAACAGGTCTATGGTGTAGAGATCATTCCGCAGGCAATTGACGATGCGAAAAAGAATGCAGAGATCAATGCGCTGCCTAATGCTGAATTTTTCGTGGGTAAGGCAGAAGAAGTGCTGCCGGGATACTATGCGGATTATACCAAAGAGCACCCGGGAGAACATGCGCACGCAGATGTGATCGTAGTCGATCCGCCACGAAAAGGATGCGAACAGAGTGTACTTGATACCATGGTTCAGATGGAGCCGGAGAGGATTGTATATGTGAGCTGCGATTCTGCAACACTGGCACGAGATGTGAAGTATCTGCGGGAGAACGGGTATGAGATCAGGAAAGTGAAGGCGACAGATATGTTTCCGATGTCGGTTCATGTGGAAAGTATCGTGCTTCTGTCCCACAAATCACCAGACAGTGTTATCAATGTAAAAGTGGAATTTGGAGAAGGCGATGATAAAATATCGTTGGATGCGATTGCAGAGCGAGCAAAGAAATATCAACCGAAACCGAAAATTACATATAAAATGATACAGGAATATGTAGAGAAGAAGTATGGGTTTAAGGTACATACCGCTTATATTGCGGAGGTAAAAAGGTCTTTGGGACTGACAATGTATGATGCGCCTAATGCGACAGAGGAATTGAAACAGCTGAGGAAACGTCCGCCGAAAGAAAAGGTGGAAGCGATAACGGAGGCACTTAAGTATTTTGAGGAAATCTAATGGATGAAAATATTTGCCGGTTTGCAGAGCGGATAGTTCAATTACATCAGAAAGCTTATGAGGTTTATTTGCCGTTAGTTGAAGATGTGTGCAGCAGAACTGTATCGGAAGATGAATTGTCACATTTGTTAGATTATTTACTAGACTTTGCGTGTGATGAAAAAATCCTGGGATTGTACAAATGGGTATGTAGAAAGTATTTGGACGTATATCCCGGTTGTATTAGGAATTATATTGAAGCATATCGGGAAATGTGGGAAGATGAAGATAGTTACTCAGTAGATTTCTCTTAAAGGGAAAAAGATACGGTGTTTCAAAATGTTATGATTTGCTTATGGGAGGTACAATGGGGAAAATAATTAAAGATACAATTCATGCGGCTGGAGTTGATATTGGAATTTATACGCAGGATTTTGAAAATGAATTTATTTCCTTGACGGATATTGCCCGATATAAGAGCGATGATCCGACAGCAGTTATTCAAAACTGGATGAGAAATCGGGATGTGATAGAATTTTTAGGTCTCTGGGAAAGGCTGCATAATCCAGATTTTAAACCCCTCGAATTCGAGGGGTTTAGAAAACAGGCTGGCGCGAATGCTTTTACAATGTCACCTAAGAAATGGATCGAAGCGACAGGCGCCATCGGTATTGTTTCTAAGGCAGGGCGTTATGGAGGAACGTATGCCCATAGCGACATCGCTATGTCTTTTGCAACATGGATTTCTCCTGAGTTTCAGCTTTATATTATGAAAGACTATAGGCGTCTAAAGACAGACGAAAACAGTCGCTTATCTTTGAATTGGAATTTGAATAGAGAAATTTCTAAGTTGAATTACAGGATACATACAGATGCAATTAAAGAAAACCTCATTCCCCCAGAATTAACGCCCGCACAGATAGTGTATACTTATGCGAATGAAGCGGATATGTTGAATGTTGTTTTGTTTGGAAAGACTGCGAAGCAATGGAAAGATGAAAATCCAACAGTGAAAGGGAATATGCGAGACGCAGCAACGCTGAATCAATTACTGGTACTTGCGAATCTGGAAAGTTATAATGCGATTTTAATTAATCAGGAAAAGAATCAGAAAGAGCGGATGGAATTGCTTCGACAGTTGGCAGTGCAGCAATTGCAAACATTGCAAACGGTAAACTTAAATAATTTGCCGAAATTGGAAGAAAAATAGAAGAAAAACAGACTGAATTTTAGTAACTTAAATGTCAGAGAAAAATTATAATTGAGAAAAATGGATAATAATTTTAAATTTGAACGCGATAATCCAAATTATGATTACGAATTTGCAAGCAATAATGAATGGCTGGATGTGCATATAAATCTTTTGTTTAATGAATTAAGAGACATCCAGACTGCAATATATATTTTTAACATTGTAGATAAGGAATGGAATAAAAGAGTACATGACAAAGATGTACCGGAGTATTCCACTGTAAGGACTACGCTATATGAATCGTTAGTGTACAGAGTAGTTTTGGGATTAAACAAGATTTTTGCCGACAGTAAAGAATATTCTTTGTTCAAAGCCACAAATCAGGTTGAGCAGTTATTTCGTAGCAATAAAGAAATATTAAATACTATCCAGGAAATACGTTATAAACTGGACAACAGTGTGATGGTTAGAGTGATTCGGATATATCGGGATAAATTTTTTGCACATTTAGATAAAAAGAGTGTTATGTCATATGTCCGGGTTGATCCGACTTCTGTAATGAATCACATAGATAAGAAGGAACTAGAGGAATGGCTGTGTTTGATGCGGAAACTATATTTAGAGTGTTTTAGTAAAGAACTGCCATCTGAATCAGTTATGCCGAGTAAAGAAGAAGTTGTTTATACATTTTTCTGGAGATGATTTTTAGGCTGGTATGTCGATTACGAATTTAAGCAAGAGAGTATAAAACACACAACTATTAATTTGGATGACAAAGGATTTAATACGAGTTATAGGTCGATTAGTTTGTGAAATCCTAGATCAATAAAGTATTTTGTTGGAATCTGGTAATACCGTTGAAACTGTGTGCCTTTTGGGCAAACGAAAACCAGATACCACGGTAAAACTCGGCGTGGATATGGATGATTACTACCGTATTATAAATGGCAAAGATGAGGAATGATGATTTCGCTATAGTGACTCGTTCACGTTGATAATGTATCTGATTTTGGAGGAAAATTAATTTATGGACAAAGAAAAAGCAGATATGATTATTTATACGACAGAGGATGGTCTGACGAAAGTTGAAACTACTTTTGATGGTGAGACAGTCTGGTTGTCTATTGATCAGATGGCAGAATTGTTTCAGAGAGATCGTAGTGTGATTGGAAAACATGTCAGAAATATTTTTAAAGAGGGAGAGTTAGAAAAAGAGTCAGTGTGGGCAAAATTTGCCTACACTGCGACTGATGGAAAAGTTTACAATGTAGATTATTACAATCTTGATGTTATTATTTCTGTTGGCTATCGTGTAAAATCAAAACGAGGAACACAGTTCAGAATCTGGGCAACTGGTGAATATAAAAAATATAAAGCGCGAACACTCAGCACGGTGGAAGAAGACTACCTGAATGCAATAAAAATATTGGAGAAAAAACAGATAAAAAACTGGATATTTGATCATGTAAGCATCGGTCACAAGTTGATCGGTGCTTTTTAACTTTTTACCGCTGTGGTCGATAAGAAAAGTTGACAAATGCTCAGATATAAAGCTATGATTATTCAGAAAACTTTAATGCCGGGAGATGATTAATTTGAATTTGGATTCAACGAAAAAGAAACAGATGAGTATGCGCGTTGTAATATATTTATTCGGAATGGTGTTGTTAGCATTAGGGATTACATTGAATACGCAGGCAGGTCTTGGAGCGTCAGCAATCGTGTCTGTGCCATACACGATCAGTCAGGGAACCGGGATGAATTTTGCGAACCTGACACTGATTGCTTATTGTGTGCTGGTTGTGGCACAGTTTTTTATCAAGGGGAAAAACCGGAGATGGATTGATGCGCTTCAGGTAGTGGTAAGCATTGTGTTCACTCGTTTTATGGCGTTATTCCAATATGTGATCGGTTATGAAAGCGGAGTTTTTATAAATGATCTGGTAGTGCTGCTGTTGGGGATTCTGTTTACAGGTATCGGTGCAGCTATGACTGTGGATATGAATCTGATTCCCAATCCTGGCGATGGTATCGTAAGCAGTCTGGCGGAACGATTTAATAGGGAACTGGGATTCTGTAAGAATTGCTTTGATGCTTTTTGTGTGGTTTGTTCGTTGGCAATTGGGTTGGCGTTTGGTAATCCACTGATGGGAATCGGTCTGGGTACGGTTCTCTCGATGCTGGGTGTAGGACGTGTGATATATTTTTTTAACAAAGCGGCGAAGGCGCACTTACAGCAATTTACAATGATTTGATAAAATGGAGGTAATTGATATGAAAGTGGTCGTTGCTGTTGATTCGTTTAAAGGTAGTATGAGCTCACGAGAAGCTGGGAATGCGGTCAAAGAAGGGGTATTGAGAGTGTATCCGGATGCGGAAGTTGTGGTAAGAGCTTTGGCGGACGGAGGAGAAGGCACTGTTGAGGCACTCATGGAGGGGCTGGGAGGAGAAAAAGTTAATATAACCGTGACAGGACCAAATAATGAAAAGATAGAATCATATTATGGGTATATAAAAGAAAAAAATATGGCTGTAATAGAAACGGCTGCCGTAGCCGGGCTGGTTCTTGTTGAGCCAGATAACAGGAATCCTTTAACAGCAACTACGTATGGACTGGGTGAAATGATAAAAGATGCAGTTACTCGTGGCTGCCGTGATTTTATATTAGGGCTGGGAGGAAGTGCCACAAATGATGGAGGAGTAGGAATGCTTCAGGCTCTGGGATGGGAATTTAGAGATTCAAAAGGTTGCGAAGTAAGCAGAGGTGCAGAGGGATTAGGAGCTATCGCTTCAATTTCTGATGACAAAATTCTCCAAATATTAAAATCGTGCAGGTTTCGGGTGGCTTGTGATGTGGAAAATCCGTTGTGTGGATTAACGGGTGCTACTTATGTATATGGGGCACAAAAAGGAATCCCTGATGAACTTATGAATAAAATTGATCGTGATATGGAGCATTATGCACAAATCACGTCAAGACATATCGGTGAAGATTTTTCAAAGTTCAGGGGTGCGGGAGCAGCTGGAGGATTAGGATTTGCAGTTTTGAGTTTTCTGCATGCTGAGCTTATACCGGGAATTGAATTGATTCTGGATATCATAAAATTTAAAGAAGATCTGAAAGATGCGGATGTATTAATCACAGGGGAAGGTTGTCTTGATTCTCAAACAGCAATGGGAAAAGCTCCGATCGGAGTTGCGCGATTTGCACATAAATATCAGGAGTTAAAAGTATTAGCGTTCGCGGGCGTAGTATCTGATGGTGCCCGAGAGTGTAATGACAAAGGAATTGATGCTTTTTTTCCGATTATCAGAAACATCACTACTAAAAAAGAGGCAATGAATACACAGAATGCGAGAAGAAATCTTTCAGATACAGTGGAACAGGTTTTTCGCATCTTATAATTAATTTTTGATTGCGGATAACAAAATAGATGAAAATTCTTAAGGAATCTCTCAAGTTTTATTAAGATATTCAAAAAAGCATTGTTATTTCTTTCATACCTGTTACAATAGCAGATATGAAAAAAATAAATATAAAAGAGATCGATACAAAAAGAATATTCTGTACGTTGCTGCCACCAGTTATGGCATTTACAGTAAATTGTATGGTATACTGGGGAGCACCGTTATTTACGGTGGGAAGAACGGCATATAATCTTTCGGGAAATCTGGATGATCTGGTGCCATTTTTACCACCGTTTATTGTTGTGTATTTAGGGTGTTATATTTTTTGGGTGATTAATTATCTGCTTATTTCGGCACAGGGAGACGAGCACAGGTATCGTTTCTTTACAGCGGATATCTGTTCCAGACTGGTCTGTCTGGTGATATTTGTGGTATTTCCGACGACCAATACCAGACCGGAACTGATCGGTCATGATATCTGGACGCAGGCTGTAAGAGCGCTATATCAATGGGATGCACCGCAGAATCTGTTCCCGTCGATCCATTGTCTGGTGAGCTGGATGTGCTGCATTGGTCTGCGTGGATGTGACCGCATTCCGAAGTGGTATAAATGGGTATCGAAGTTTATCGCTGTATTGGTATTTGTATCGACGCTGGCGCTCAGACAGCATGTGCTGATCGATGTAGCCGGCGGAATCCTGCTGGCAGAACTTGTCTGCTATATCAGCAACCGGAGGGACGGATATAAGCTCCTGCAGAAAGTTACGGAGACCGTAGCCGGTTGGATTGCCGGAAGATTGAGTGGGAAGAAGAATGGAAAATAAAAAGAAAACAATATTTAATGTGGTATTTCTGCTTGTGGTTTTTGTTGGAACAATCTATGGAGTATTCCATGGAGAAGACCTGGGAGAGATTGCACAGATTATAAAAACGATCAATCCCCTGTGGCTGATACCGGGCGTTGTCTGCGTTGTGGTATTTATCTGGGGAGAATCCATTATCATTTATTATATGATGCATACACTTGGGATACGTCTGAAAAAGAGAACCTGTTTTTTGTTTTCATCGGTGGGATTTTTCTTTAGCTGCATCACACCGTCTGCTTCGGGGGGACAGCCGGCGCAGATTTATTATATGAAGAAAGAGAAGATCCCCATTCCGGTGTCTACACTGGTGCTGATGATCGTGACGATTACATATAAGTTGGTACTTGTTGTGATTGGTGTGGCGCTGACGATATTCGGGCAGGGATTTATTCACGCATATCTGTGGAATGTACGTCATGTATTTTATCTGGGCACGGCATTGAACGTATTCTGTGTAACAGCGATGCTGATCCTGGTATTTCATCCAGTGCTTGCAAGAGACATCATGGTAAAGGGACTTGCCCTTATAGAGAAAATGCATTTGATGAAGCCGCGAAGATCAAGACTTGAGAAGCTGGAGGCATCGATGGACCAGTACCGGGCAACAGCGGTATATCTGAAAGAACATGTAAAAGTATTGATAGAAGTATTTGGAATTACCGTATTCCAGAGATTTGCGTTATTTGCAGTAACATGGTTTGTATATCGTGCATTTGGTTTGTCGGGAACGTCAGCGGTGGTTATTGTGATCTTGCAGGGAACGATCGCAGTAGCAGTGGATATGCTGCCGCTTCCGGGAGGCATGGGAATCAGCGAGCAGTTGTTCCTTCGAATATTCTTACCGATATTCGGAAGCCAGTTATTGCTTCCGGGTATGATCTTAAGCCGGGGACTTGGCTATTACACGGAGTTGTTTATCAGTGCGATATTTACGATCGTGGCAAATTTTACAATAGGAAGAAGAGAAGAGGATTAATATGTTAGGAGTTTATGATTACACAGTAGTGTTGACTTATGTGAGTGTGTTGATATCTATGGGAGGAATGCTGTTCTCCTTGAATGGCTGTCCGAAAATGGCAGTCGTCTGTCTGGCAGTATCTGGATTCTGTGATATGTTTGACGGTAAGATTGCCCGGACAAAAAAGAACCGCACAGAAGTGGAGAAACGTTTTGGTATTCAGATTGATTCGCTGGCAGACATCATCTGCTTTGGTGTGGCTCCGTCGTTGATCGCATATCGCATGGGAATGAATCACATTGTAGGCATAGCGATTCTTATGTTCTATGTGCTGGCAGGACTGATCCGTCTGGCATGGTTTAACGTGTCCGAAGAGATCCGCCAGAATGAAACAGAGGAAAACAGAGAATGTTATCAGGGCCTGCCAATCACTTCTATGGCAATTGCACTCCCGATTTTGGTTGTATTCCGTCCGCTGTTGGAGCGAGAATTTATTATTGCGCTGCATGCACTGGTATTGGTCATTGGACTTTTATTTATTACGAATTTCAGACTCCGTAAGCCGAAAAAGCTGGGACAGACTATCATGGTTATCATTGTGGCACTGGCAGTGCTTCGTGGACTACATGTCTGGTAAATGATGGGGGTCAGTATGAGATACAGAGATCGTAAAGGAAATGAATATAATGGAGAGAATGGACAGGACAGACTGCTTGCATTTGTCTATGGACATGCTGTGACCAGACTGTTGATCCGTCCGCTTCTGTCACCAATAGTGTCCCGCATAGGCGGGGCATTTTTGAATACCCGGATATCGAAGCTGGGGATTCGTCCATTTGTGAAAAGTAATGGAATCGACCTGTCCATCTATGAGAAGCAGGAATTTGCGTCTTATAATGAATTCTTTACCAGAAGAATACGGGCAGCAGAGCGTCCGGCTGATATACGGGAGAATATGCTGATCAGTCCGAGTGACGGTAAAGTGAGTGTGTATCCGATTGAGGAAAATGGCACATTTTGGATTAAACATACGCCTTATACGGTGCGTCAGCTTCTTCGGGATGACAAATTGGCTGACCGGTATATGGGCGGCTGGATCTATGTGATCCGTCTGACAGTGGATGATTATCACCGTTATTGCTATGTGTCAGATGGTTACAGATCTTCCGGGAGAAGGATTGAGGGAGTGCTTCACACGGTGAATCCGGTGGCAAATGACTGCTATCCGATCTATAAGATGAATACCAGAGAATACTGTCTGTTGAAGACGAGAAAACTTGGAACGGTGCTTACGATGGAAGTCGGTGCACTGATGGTGGGGAAGATCTGCAATTATGTGAAACAGCCATGTGAGGTGCACAGAGGTGAAGAAAAAGGAAGATTTGAATTCGGCGGATCAACGATCATCGTAATGACGGAGCCAGGGAAGGTGATACCCGATCAGGATCTGCGCACCAATACCATAGAATATGCAGAGACTCTGGTGAAGATGGGAGAACATATTGGGGCACAAATAGAACAATAATTGCTAAGGATGCATGTGAAAACTTTCAAAAACAGACCGGAATATCATTAAATATCTATTGAAATGACAAAAAACGCAAGAAAAGATGTCTGAAAATTCATTTTTGACTTGATTTTATAAAAAATATCCATATAATTAGGATAAGGGAAAAGCAGGAAACATTTTCCACATTGGTATGACACTAATAATATCGAAAGAAAAGGGGTATTGGACATGGCGAAGATTGATTTGAGCAAATATGGTATTACAGGAACAACCGAGATCGTGTATAATCCTTCCTACGAGACTCTGTTTGAGGAAGAAACGAAACCGGAACTTACAGGATATGAGAAAGGACAGGTCAGTGAACTTGGTGCAGTCAATGTTATGACTGGTATTTACACAGGTCGTTCTCCAAAAGATAAATTTATCGTAATGGATGAGAATTCTAAGGATACCGTATGGTGGACATCTGAGGAATACAAGAATGATAACCATCCGGCTACACAGGAAGCATGGAACTCTGTAAAAGAGTTAGCAGTGAAGGAGCTTTCTAATAAGAAACTCTATGTTGTAGATGCATTCTGCGGAGCAAATAAGGATACTCGTATGGCAATCCGCTTTATCGTAGAAGTAGCATGGCAGGCTCATTTCGTAACTAATATGTTCATTAAGCCGACAGAAGAAGAACTGAAGGACTTTGAACCAGACTTCGTTGTGTACAATGCTTCTAAGGCAAAGGTAACGAATTATAAAGAGCTCGGACTGAACTCTGAGACAGCTGTTATGTTCAATATCACAAGCCGTGAGCAGGTGATCGTGAACACATGGTACGGCGGAGAGATGAAGAAAGGTATGTTCTCTATGATGAACTATTTCCTGCCGCTGAAGGGCATGGCTGCAATGCACTGCTCAGCTAACACAGATATGAACGGTGAGAACACAGCTATCTTCTTTGGTCTGTCAGGAACAGGTAAGACAACACTGTCTACAGATCCTAAGCGTCTGCTGATCGGTGATGATGAGCACGGCTGGGATGACAATGGTGTATTCAACTTTGAGGGTGGATGCTACGCGAAAGTTATCAACCTCGATAAGGAATCTGAGCCGGATATCTACAATGCGATTAAGAGAAATGCATTGCTTGAAAATGTAACTCTGGACGAGAATGGTAAGATTGACTTTGCTGATAAGAGTGTGACAGAGAATACTCGTGTATCTTACCCAATCGACCATATTCAGAATATCGTACGTCCGATTTCTTCTGCACCGGCAGCTAAGAACGTAATCTTCCTGTCAGCAGATGCATTTGGTGTACTTCCGCCGGTATCTGTACTGACACCGGAGCAGACTCAGTACTACTTCCTGTCAGGATTCACAGCTAAGCTTGCAGGTACGGAGCGTGGAATCACAGAGCCTACACCTACATTCTCAGCTTGCTTCGGTCAGGCATTCCTGGAACTGCATCCAACCAAGTACGCAGAAGAGCTTGTTAAGAAGATGGAGAAGAGTGGAGCAAAGGCTTACCTTGTTAATACAGGATGGAATGGAACAGGTAAACGTATCTCTATCAAGGATACCCGTGGAATCATCGATGCAATCCTGAACGGAGACATTAAGAATGCACCGACTAAGAAGATCCCATACTTCAACTTCGAAGTACCGACAGAACTTTCAGGTGTAGATCCTGCAATTCTGGATCCAAGAGATACTTATGCAGATGCTTCTGAGTGGGAAGCAAAGGCAAAGGATCTTGCTTCAAGATTCGTAAAGAATTTCGCAAAATATGAAGGTAATGAAGCTGGTAAGGCACTGGTATCAGCAGGACCGGAAGCATAATCAAAGATATCAGATACCCTTTTATAAAAATGTGATAAATTAATAACAAGGCTGTCGCACTATTCGATTAGTGCGGCAGCTTTGTTGCGTATAAAATCAAATGATATATTAGTTGTCCCAGATGAAAAATTGAACAATTAAGAGCACTTCAGAACAGCGAATGTTTAAAAAATGACCAAAAGTCAAAAAAAGGTCAAAAATAGTGTTGACTATTGCTTTTTGTGGGAGTATAGTTCCAGTGTAATAAAAATGACTACCGGTCATAAATAAAGGAGTGGACATCATGGTTAAGGTAGGTAAATGGATAGCCAAGCAGAGGGTCTTAATTCTGCTTATCGGATTCCTGTTAATAATCCCATCAATCATCGGAATGGCTAAGACAAGAGTAAATTATGATCTGTTAAGCTATCTGCCGGAGCATCTTGAGACGGTTAAGGGACAGGATATTCTGGTAGATGAATATGGCATGGGAGCATTCTCCATGGTCGTAGTAGAAGATACGGATCTGAAAGATGTACAGAAACTGGAAGAGAAATTTGAAAAAGTCGATCATGTCAAAGATGTTCTCTGGTACGACGATGTAGCAGACATTAGCCTTCCGGTAGAAATGATTCCAAAGGATTTGAGAGAATCATTCTTCGAGGGAGACGCTACGATGATGTTGGTGTTATTCGATAATACAACATCTTCCGATGATGCAATGAATGCAGTCACAGAACTCAGATCGATTGCAAGTAAGCAGTGTTTTATCGCCGGTATGACCGGTGTTGTAACCGATATTAAGAACGTGGCAATGCAGGAGCTTCCAATATATGTCGTCATTGCAGCGGTATTAAGTCTGATTGTGCTGGAACTTACATCAGGATCTTTTGTAGTTCCGTTCTTGTTCTTGTTGAGTATCGGACTTGCGATTTTATATAATCTGGGAAGTAATATTTTCCTCGGTGAGACATCATATATTACAAAAGCGTTGACCGCGGTATTACAGCTTGGTGTTACAATGGATTATTCCATTTTCCTGCTGAACAGTTATGAGGAAAATAAACTAAGATTCCCGGGTGATAAAGAAAGAGCCATGGGACATGCGATATCCAACACGTTCAAGTCTGTTGCAGGAAGTTCTGTAACAACCGTCGCAGGATTCCTGGCACTGTGTGTTATGACATTTGCACTGGGACGAGATCTCGGTATCGTAATGGCAAAAGGTGTATTAGTCGGAGTTATCTGTTGCGTAACAATTCTTCCGGCACTGGTACTGGTATTTGATGGACCGATTGAAAAGACCAGACATAAGTTGTTACTTAGCAATCTCGATAAGCCATCTGCATTTATTACAAAACATTATAAAGCCTGGATCGTTATTTTCCTGGTATTGTTGTTCCCGGCAATTTACGGTAATAACCATACAAAGATTTATTATAATATTGCACAGTCGCTTCCGAGTACATTGGATTGTAACATTGCAAATGATGAATTGAAAAAAGATTTTAACCTCAGCAATATGCATATCATCATGCTGGATAAAGGTATGAGTGTAAAAGATAAAGAGGAAATGTTCAAGAAGATTGACGATGTCGATGGTGTGAAATGGACATTGGGAATGAACTCTCTGGTAGGTGCCGGAGTTCCTGATTCTATGATCCCGGATGATGTCAAGAGCATGCTCGAGAGTGATGATCATGAACTGGCATTTGTATGCTCCAAGTATGAGTCGGCGACAGACGAAGTGAATGCACAGATTGCGCAGATTGATAAGATTGTAAAGAAATACGATGATACCGGAATGGTCATCGGTGAAGCACCATTGATGAAAGACCTGGAGGATGTAACTAATGTAGACCTGGTAAGAGTCAATGCGATATCAATCATAGCAATATTTATCATTATCTTACTGGTAT
Source organism: Dorea sp. AM58-8 (assembly GCF_003464045.1). Lineage (NCBI taxonomy): Bacteria > Bacillati > Bacillota > Clostridia > Lachnospirales > Lachnospiraceae > Dorea > Dorea sp. AM58-8. Next base: position 121,774 of record NZ_QSDM01000004.1, read on the forward strand.
TCAAATCAATATCCTTACCGATCATATTGGTAGCAGTTATTGAGTTTGCGATATTTGTAAATATGGCAATCCCGTATTATCAGGGGATCAGTCTTCCGTTCGTAGCAAGCATTGTTATCGGAGCGATCCAGTTGGGAGCTACCGTAGACTATGCGATTCTGATGACCACACGTTATCAGAAAGAGCGTATGAAAGGAAAAGATAAGATGGAAGCAATTGGCATTGCACATAGAACAAGTATGCCGTCTATCATCAGCAGTGGGCTGAGTTTCTTCGCAGCAACATTTGGTGTGGCCTGCTACTCAAAGGTAGAGATGATCGGATCTATCTGTACATTGTTAGCACGAGGAGCAGTCATCAGTACGGTTGTCGTTCTGCTTATATTGCCGGCAATGTTCATGATATTTGATAAAGTGATCATCAAGACAACGAAGGGATTTAAGCAAGAACAATTAGAAAGTACACCGAGTGCATCATAAAGAAAGGGGATAGTCATCATGAAAAATAAATTGAGTAAACGTGTCATGGCAGGATCAATGGCAGCAGTGCTTGCTGCGGTTGGAGCAGGAACTTATGGATTTGAACAGAAGTCCATGTCAGAAGTGAAGGCAGAAGAGGAAGATACAGAGACTTTGAAAGAGGCAGCGGAAACTGTCCTTGGCGATACAACAACAGAAAGTAATGGAGAAACTTACAAAGATGAATCTGTGTATGTAAATGCAGATGCATCCGGTAAGGTGAAAAAAACAACGGTTACAGAGTGGTTGAAAAATACCGAAAAAGGTTCTGTAGATGACGAAACAGTCCTGGAAGATGTAGAGAATGTAAAAGGTAATGAAAAATATAAAGAGGGATCAGATGATTCGATTGTCTGGGAATCAAAAGGAAAAGACATTTATTATCAGGGAACTACAGACGAAGAGCTTCCGGTAAATATGAGCATCACCTACAAACTGGACGGCAAAGAAATCTCTCCGAAGGATCTGGCCGGCAAGAGCGGAAAACTGGAGATGACAATCAACTATGAGAACAAATCCAAACAGAATGTAGATGTAGATGGACAACAGACAGAGATGTATACTCCATTTACCTTAGCAACAGCAATGATGCTTCCGACAGATGAGTATACGAATGTCACAATCGATAATGGAAAAATCGTATCTGACGGAGATAAAAATATCGTTGTAGGTGTTGCATTTCCGGGATTAAGTGAGGATCTTGGATTAGATAGTTCAAATCTGGATGTTGATATTCCAAGTAGTGTAACGATCACTGCTGATGTAACGGATGTGAGTGTAGGAGCAACTTATACCATGGCATCTGCGAACTTGTTAGACAGCATCGGTCTGGACGATGTAGACAGCTTCGATGATCTGGATGATTCCATTAATAAACTGGAAGATGCAACCAATCAGCTGGTAGACGGATCAAAAGAACTGGCAGAGGGTACAAACACACTGAACGGCAAGAGTGGAGAATTGATCAGCGGTGTGGATAAGCTGGCAGATGGAGTGACAGCATATACGGATGGAGTCGCAGGCGTAGCGGATGGAGCAAATGCAATAAATTCTAATATGGCACTGGTTAAGAATGGCGTAAGTGCAGCGGTAGAAGGAACTGGCAAGTTGGCAACAGGTGTTTCTGGTGTGCAGAGTGGACTTAATACAGTGGCATCAGGCATTAATACGGCTATAGACAACTTGAATAAGTCCGGTGAAAATATTAAGGGACTGGCAAATCAGACAGCATTAACGGATAAAGAAAAACAACAGATTGTCAGTAATGTATCTGCCGGTCTTGACCAGGCTGGATTGAGTAAGGAGCAGAAAGATGCTGTAGATACCGCGATAGCTAGTGCGGTAAATGCGGCTTCAGATGAGACGAACAAAAAAGTGGCATATGCAGCAAACGAGTACAGTGAAGGAATGTCAGGTGCTGCATCTCAGTTGAGTGCCGCATCATCAGCTTTGACAACAGTAGATCCGGCAAATCCGACAGCTACAGTTGCTGGTGGAGTTGCAGCAGTTAGTGCAGGTATTGATGAATTACAGACAAAGCTTGGAACCGGAACAGCAGACCAGCCGGGACTTACAACGGGAGTTGAAGCATTAGCATCCGGAGTGAGTCAGCTTGCAGACGGAGCTAATGAATTAAATCAGAAGAGCAGTACCCTGAAATCCGGTATGTCTACATTGAAGAATGGCGGTGAACAGCTTGTGAGCGGTGTTGGCGTGTTGGCATCCGGAGCAGATACATTGGCAAGTGGAATTGCAGAGTATAAGTCAGAGGCAATTGACAAACTGGCAGATGCTTTTGGTGGAGATATCGGAAAAGTAACATCAAGAATTAATGCGATGAAAGAACTCAGTGAGGATTACAAATCATATGCCGGAATCAAAGACGGAATGAATGGTAGTACGAAGTTTATCATCGAAACAGAAGCTGTAAGTAAATAATTGCTAATTACAATAATAAAAGGAGAAGTCGTGCATGAAGTGATTCGTGCACGGCTTCTCCTTTCTGCATTACTGATGATTTATCGTAATCTTCGTTTTAACATCTCTGGATTGGTTGCGTAGGTCAGGGCCGTTTCTTCGGTAATTTTACCGTCTTTATATAATCCAAGAAGACTTGTGTCCATAGAAATCAGGTCATTATTCGCAGAGGAATAGATCAAACCGTCAATCTGTGGGATTTTGTTATCGCGGATCATATTGCGAATTGCCGGGGTAACGGTCATGATTTCAAATGCAGGTACCTGTCTGCCATCGGTGGAAGGTACTAATTGCTGAGAAACGACTGCCTGAAGTACCATGGATAACTGGACTGCGATCTGACGCTGCTGGTTCGGTGGGAATACGTCAATGATTCGGTCAATGGTATTGGCCGCACCGATGGTATGCAGTGTAGAGAAGATCAGGTGACCGGTCTCGGCAGCAGTCATGGCTACCTGTGTAGTCTCATAGTCACGCATTTCTCCGAGGAGAATGACATCTGGGCTCTGTCGCAGAGATGCGCGAAGAGCAGTAACGTAGCTCTCAGTGTCGGCATTAATCTCTCGCTGGCTGACGATGCTCTTATCATGCCGGTGCAGGTATTCCAACGGATCTTCCAATGTAATGATATGTTTTTCCTGTGTGTGATTAATATGGTCAATAATACACGCCAGTGTAGTGGATTTACCATTGCCGGCCGGTCCGGTTACCAGAACAAGTCCCTTGGAATAATCGGCAAGATTAATGATGCGTTCTGGAATGTGTCTTTCGCGGCGATCCGGAAGTTCAAAAGAAATGACACGGATAACGGCAGAAAGTGATCCGCGCTGTTTGAAAGCACTGACACGGAAGCGAGACAGATTCTGAACAGAGAATGAAAAGTCATCGTCTCCGGTGCGGATTAGAGTGTCCATATCACGATTATCGGCCAGCTGATAAATCTGCTTCAGAAGAAGGTGTGTATCGTCTGGCATCAGGCGTTCGCTATTTTCCATGATGATACTTCCGTTCAGTCGGATCGAAGCCGGGCGTCCGGCTACGATAAAGATATCGGATGCATGCAGGGCAACTGCTTTTTTCAGTAATTGCTGAGTAGTGAGATCCATAAAGTCCTCCTTATATGTGTGTATTATAAGATATAAGCATTTGTTATTTGTTCATGAGATTAAGGGAATTATCGCCGTTCCATTCGCGGGTTGCAATGACCTGCCAGGCTGAGATCTGGTACAGCACCGGCTGTGAAATTTCAGATGTATCTTGTGATGTGTCTGATGCATCTCCGGTCGCATTAGCCGGATAGAGCACATCGAGACTGACCTGTAGTGCCTGTGAGTCACTGAGATCATTTTTCCAGGACAAAGTCATTCCGGAGTCTGTTTCTGATAAAGAGACACCTGTAGCATCTGCATAATGAGCACGGATTATATCATAATAAGATGCCTGGTCGGGCGCGTCTCGCCATGCGGTCTGCAGGACTTCGTCAATGGAAGCAAGCTGCTCCTCGGCTTGATTCGATGCTTCATAATAATCGTGGACATGAGTGGCGGATTTTTTCGCAGCCTGATGATCGGTTACGGCAGTTGATAAGGTAGAAACTCAGACAGAAGAGAGCACTGATGCTGAAACGGAAGAAGTACAGAAACCTGGAGTATCAGAACAGGATATAGATGAAGAGAATGGCATTGCATTGATGTCAATCTCTGGACCAACATCTGTAGAAGTTGGAAGTACAATTACACTTACCAGTGATCGTGGCGGCAATTATGATAAGTGGAGCGTTAGCGATGATAATAAAGCATCGATTACTGCTAATGCGAATAACAGTACCAGTGCAGTGCTTACTGGAAAAAAGGCGGGCAATGTAACCGTAACTCATTCCTGGTATAGTAGATATCTCGGTTATTGGTATGAACAAAGTGAGACATTTGATGTAACAGTAACAAAGAAAGCAATGACCAGAATTTATGTGTATGTTAAGTTAAATGTCGCAGCTGGTGTAAGTACCAGTGGATGGAACATTAACAAAGATGGATGGTATACGATAGGATATGTAGATGTCTCCAGCGACAGTGTTCCAGCAGCGGATGAGAAGAATTTGGACAGGTATTATCCGGAATATAGTTCAGCAGTACAGGCAGCACTTGGTAATATTCATTATTATTCAGGAAATCAGTCGGTATCACAGGGCATTGACCTGCAGGGAAGCAATGTGAATTGGTCAGCAAGCGGATATGGGCTTAAAATTGCAAGCGGAGCATCTGATTACGGTAATGAGACTGGTTCCACAAAACAGTGGCATCTGGATGGGTTGCTTACAATTAAGAAGATTGAAAAGCATAACGTTACGATTAACTATGTATATGAAGATGGAAGCAAAGCAGCAGATTCTGTAATTTTTAAGGATGTAGAGACTGGAAAGTCTGTGAGCCAGACATCGCCGAATATCGAAGGATATACAGCAGATCAGGAAAAAGTTACAGTTACAGTTTTGAAAGATGATGTAACAGTAACGGTAACTTATAAGAAGAATTATCCAAAAGAAAAGATCACAATCAAAGCCGGAAGTGCTGAGAAAGTATATGACGGAACCCCTCTTACTGAAGAAAAGTATACTTATACGCAAGGTATCCTGTTAGATGGAGATGTACTTACAGCAACGACAAGCGGAAGCCGTACAGAGGTGGGAACTTCATATAACGTTATTGCCGGAACTGCTTACAGCATTAAACACGGTGATAAAGATGTGACATCTAAGTATAATGTGGGACTTGAAAGTGGAACACTGACGGTAAAACCTCAAAGTATTGTGCCGGAGAATCCGAATTACAGAGGTGTAACAGTCAATAAACCATCAGATAAGACTTATGATGGAAAAGAACATAAGTGGACACCGACTGTAAAAGACGGAGATAAGACTCTTGTAGAGGGAACTGACTACACGGTAAGTTACAACAAGACTGATTACACAAATGTAACAGGAGCAATTGAAGTAACGATCACAGGTATCGGAAACTACAGCGGAAGCGTAGTGAAGAGTTACCAGATCCTGCCAAGAAAGTACAGCATCAAGACGGAATCAGCCAGCAAGGCATACGATGGAGAAGCCTTGACAGCAGGCGGTAAAGTCAGCGGACTGGTGGAAGGTGAGACCGTAGACTTTAAGACGACAGGAAGCCAGACAGTTGTAGGAAACAGCGAGAATAGCTATGAACTGAAATGGACAGGAAGTGCAAAGAAGTCTAACTACGAGCTTGAGAAAAAAGAAGTAGGAACCCTTTCCGTAACAGAGAGTACGAAGGAAGTTGTAGTAACAACAACAGGCGAGACTCATGTTTATGATGGAAAGGCCCATGGAGCAACCGTTACAGTAACAGGACTGCCGAAAGGCTACCAGGTAACAAAAGCAGTATCCAATGCAACAGCAACAGACGTTACACCAGAAGCCGGAGTGGAAGCGACAGCAGATAAGCTTGTGATCGTGAATACAAAGGGTAAAGATGTAACAAAGGATCTGAAGATTACTTATAATAATGGTACGATCAAGATCACAAAGGCTCCAGTGACTATCAATACACCGGATGCAAGCAAGGTATACGACGGAACACCGTTGACAGCAGCCGGAACAATCGATGGAATTGTAAAGGGAGAGACCGTAAGCTTCAAGACAACAGGAACCATTACCAATAAGGGAACCAAAAAGAACAGTTATGAACTGAAGTGGGATGGAACCGCAAAGGAAAGCAACTACGAAGTGAAAGACAGTGTGGGAACACTGAAGATCACAGAGCAGAGTATTGTACCGGAGAATCCGAATTACAGAGGTGTAACAGTCAATAAACCATCAGATAAAACTTATGATGGAAAAGAACATAAGTGGACACCAACCGTAAAAGATGGGGATAAAGTTCTTGTAGAAGGAACTGACTACACGGTAAGTTACAACAAGACTGATTACACAAATGTAACAGGAGCAATTGAAGTAACGATCACAGGTATCGGAAACTACAGCGGAAGCGTGACAAGAACTTACCAGATCACACCAGTAGACGTGACTATCACAACTGACAGCGATAATAAGCCTTATGATGGAACACCATTGACAGCGGATGGCCGTATCGAAGGTCTTGTAAATGATGAAGAGGTAAGTTTTGCAGTAACCGGAAGTCAGACAGCGGTAGGAAGCAGTGACAATACTTATACACTTGTATGGGATAAGACTGCAAAAGAGACTAACTACAATATAGCGAGTGTATCTGTTGGAACGCTGACAGTTACAGAGTCGGCAGCTGAAATTGTAGTAACAACGACCGGAGGAACATTTACATACGATGGACAGCCACATGGTGCGACTGTAAGTGTAAGTACTCTTCCAACAGGTTATACATTGAAGACAGCTGCATCTACTGCAACAGCAACAAATGTTGCAGATGGTGAAGTAACTGCGACAGCAGATCAGCTTGTTATAGTGAATGCTGCTGGTGAAGATGTAACAGCTAAGCTCAATATTACTTATAATAATGGTACAATTAAGATTATTCCAAAGGCAGCAACTGTAACTACAGACTCAGCAGAGAAAGTTTACGATGGAACACCACTTACAGCACCGGGTAGAATTGAAGGACTTGTAGAGGGTGAGAATGTAACTCTTACAATGACTGGAAATCAGACGGTTAAAGGCGAAAGTGCTAATAATTATGAGTTAACATGGGATCAGAATGCAGTTTCAGGTAACTATACGATAACCGATTCTGTTGGTACATTGAAAGTAACAGAACAGAGCCTTGATCCGAAGGATCCAGAGTCATATAGGAATGTTCAGATCGATGATCCGGAGAATAAGACTTACAATGGTGCTGAACAGAAGTGGGCACCGACTGTTACGGATGCGAAAGGTAATGTACTTGTAGAGGGTACAGATTATACAGTATCTTATGATAAAGATGATTTCACTAATGTAACAGGAGCAATCAAAGCAACAATCACTGGTATAGGTAACTATAAGGGAACAGTAGAGAAAAGTTATCAGATTCTGCCAAGAGAACTGTCAGTTACAACAGATAGTGATGAAAAGGTATATGATGGTGAACCTCTGACTGCAGGCGGCAGTGTAGATGGTCTTGTGGCTGGAGAAGAGTTAACACTCAGAACAACCGGAAAACAGACAGAAGTTGGTAAGAGTAACAATACTTATGAAATAGTATGGGATAAGACAGCTCAGGAAAGAAACTACAAGGTGACTGGAGAAAAGCTTGGAACGCTGGAAGTTACACCGCAGTCCATTAATCCGGGTCCAAATCCTGAGAAGCCAGATCCATCTTATGATGGTATCCAGATTGATAGCCCATCTAATGTAGAATACGATGGACAGGCTCATAAGTGGTCACCGGCTGTAACTGACAAGAATGGTAATGCGCTTACAGAAGGTACCGACTACGAAGTAAGCTACGATAAGAAAGACTTCAAAGATGTTAAGACGATTACAGTTACAATTACCGGAAAAGGTAACTATACTGGCACAGTCACAAGAGTATACAACATTTTTGCTGCTCCGTTGATTATTAGAACTGAGAAAGCTGAGAAGACTTATGATGGCAAGCCATTGACCAATGAGAACATGACGATCGAAGGTCTGAAGAATCGTGAAGTTGTAGCTCATAAGACGACAGGAACTCAGACAGAAGTTGGCAATAGTGATAACACCTATGAGTTGGATTGGGAGAGCAAAGAAACAACAGCAAAAGAATCTAACTACATTATTAAGGAAGTGTCACTTGGCAAACTGGTAGTCAAAGAGACAGAAGATGAAATCGTAGTAACAACAACCGGAGGAACATTCACATACGATGGACAGCCACATGGCGCAACAGTAGAAGTAAGTGAACTCCCAGAAGGATATACACTGCAGACAGCAGAGTCTGATGCAACAGCAACAGATGTAACGACAGAAGCGGTGACAGCGGACGCAGACAGACTGGTAATTGTGAATGCAGCGGGCGTAGATGTAACAGCTAATCTTAAGATTACGAGAGTAACAGGAGAGATTGTTGTTAATCCTGCAACTGTAACAGTTACTACTCCAAATGCAAGCAAGGTATATGATGGAACACCGCTGACGGCAGCCGGAACAATTACCGGACTGGTAAATGGTGAAACTGTTTCATTTGCAACAACAGGAACCATTACTAATGTAGGAACGGCAACCAACAGCTATTCCCTGGTATGGAATCAGACAGCGAAAGAAACGAACTACACAGTTAGTGAGAATCTTGGAACGCTGACTGTAACAGCACCGACTAATAATAATCCATCAGTTACACCAACCCCACCGGCAACACCGTCGGATAACCCGGGCGTACTGGATAGGGTTGTAGATACAATCAAAGACGTAGCAGCAGACGTACAGGAAGTATTCAGCTCAGATGATGGAGATGTGCCGTTGGCTAACCAGAATTTGGATGAGCATAAGTGCTGTATCCTTCATTTCCTGATCATGTTGCTGACAGCAATTCTTTACGGATTCTTCACACACAACATGAAGAAGAGACAGAAGAAGAATTTTGAACTTCGCGAAGAACTGGATACCGAACTGGTAAAGAGAGGACTTCCAACTTCAAAGGAGCAGAAGAATAGCTAAGGAACAGCAAATGATGAAAAGGAGGTAAGCATATGCGTTATTTTGAATTTGTGCATAATTTGGGAATACATTCCTGGGATATACCGGCATTGATTGTTGCAGTGATTCTGGTTGTTATGATATTGGTTCATCGTCATAATCAGAAGAAACGTGAAAAAGATTTTGAGGAGGAACTGGATCAAAAGATCCAGGACCTCCGAGAAGAACTGGACAAAAAACCTGCACAGGAAGTATAATAAAAGGAGGGAACATATATGTCATATATTTTTGAACATACAAGACTCGGCTTTTGCTGGTGGGACCTTCTTGCATTGGTTATTCTGGTAATCGTGGTTGTTGCATTTGCGGTAAAGCGCAGCAAGTTAAAAGACGAACAGGATGAACTGGAAGATCAGTTATCTGAACTGTATGCGGAAGATTCAGTTGAGGCAGATAAGGAACTTTAATGATGTGGGTACATCAGGAAGAGTATATTATTGTTAGGTGGGATCAGACGGCGGAGTAAGCTTGACCGCATGTTCAGTGAAAGCTGAGAGATCCTGAGTTATAAATGACCGTGGCAGGAGTTTCTGCTGCGGTCGTTTACCGTTATGATAAGCAATGGGGAAACTCGTGCGTTAGAAAGAAGGCGTTGGAATGGACATAGATGATATCAAGAAGAAGATTCTGGAAGATGTGGATCCGGAGACGAAGCGGAAAAGAGCGCATGAGAGGCGGGTTCAACGTTTCGTTATTGCACTGCAGTCAATTGCAGTAATTATTGTAGTTCTTCTGATATTTTATATGTTGATGGGCATATCGACCGTACAGGGGAATTCAATGTATCCGACATTGCATGACCAGGATGTGGTGATATATAAAAGGAAGAATACCGAATATCGTGTGGGAGATGTTGTCGCGATCAAACGACCGAATGGCGAAGAATATGTGAAACGTATTGTGGCAGTGGCCGGTGATACAGTGAATATCCAGAATGGCAAGATCTACGTCAATGGAGAAGAACTAGTGACAGAACAGGCAATCGGTGAGACTAATGCAAAGTCAGATGATATTACCTATCCATTGGTGGTAGATGATAAGCAGGTCTTTGTGCTTGGTGATAACCGGGAGATATCCAGAGATTCACGTGAGATAGGGACGGTGAAGATCGATGATATAAAAGGACGGATTGTCTGGTATATGGGTAAGATAAAATAATAGTGTATCTATAAGGCATATAGATATTATGGCAGGGCAGATCTTTTGATCTGTCCTGTTGTGCTACATTGCCATTTCGAAGAATTTGCGAAGTGTGTCTTCGGTTACTTCGTATGGTACTGGTTTTAATTTGCGTTCGTTTGCCATGATACCTTTAATGGCGGTATCGACCATATCCGGTGCTATTTCGAGTGGTCCGAGCAGAGTGTGGATCAGATTGGTGAATTCAGCGATATCTTTGCAGCCGATCAATTCTAGAACTTTTGCCTGTGTCTTAGGAGCGGCAGCGGCTACATAGCCCGGCTGGAAATATCCCACAGCCTGTCCATGTGGAATATGCATCTCGTAAGTGAGAAAATAGCTTAAACCATGTGGCAGGGTTGTGCCAGCATGGGTGATTGCCATACCTGCAAGTGTGGAGGTGAGCATCATGCGGTCACGGTCTTCATCTGTTACATGATCGCTCAGAAGGGCAGGTTTTACATCTTTCCAGAGTGCCATACCATATTCTGAGATCATACGGCTGAACGGGCTTGCACCAAGATTGATATAGCTTTCGATAAGATGACCAAGTGAATCTACAGATGTATTTACCAGGATCTTCTTAGGTGCGCTTGCCAGATATTTGCCATCCACTAATGCATACTGTGGAAAGATACGGTGTGGGATGCTGGACTTGGTGCGTTTGGCGTGGATTGTCAGCACGGAAATCGGTGTTACCTCAGAACCGGTTCCGCAGGTTGTAGGAACTTCTACGATTGGAAGTGCCGTGCTGTCTCCCTGTTGATAGAGATAGTCGGCATCCCTATCTTTGTGATAGATCATAAGGGCGATTGCCTTGGCTGCATCCATTGGAGAACCACCGCCGATACCGATGACGAAGTCGACATTTTCACGGATACCCATGTCGCGTACCTGCATAACCATTTCTATTGAAGGATTCTCCTCAGTACGGTCGAAGATACAGTAGGAGATGTGATGCGCATCTAATGAATCAGTCACATCTGCAAGGGCTCCGTTTTTCGCGGAACTGCGTCCAGTTACGATCAGGGCTTTGTGTCCGAGAGAGGTCCATTCGTCGCTGTAAGTTTTCACGCAGTTGTGTTCGCAATATACTTTTACTGGCATATGAAATTTCATGTATATTATGCTCCTTTCCTTTGTGGGATGATGAATTTATTTCTATTATTCTATCACATTTGGCTGCGAAAAGGCAGAGTACAAGATAAATTCATGTCGAACGTCGGGCAGCAATCGTGCCTGCACTTTACATGGATTTGACCTTATTTAACGAGAGGAAGATAGATAGGAAGATTTTATGGTACGGTGCGGATCGCTGTATGATCAGATGCATCTGTCGCAGAAGATCAAGGATAACAAAACAGGAATGACCTGTGAGGAACAGCTGCTTGCTCTCCGGTTCCTGGATACATATTTTGCAGAGGAAGTGCAGCCGCTTCTGTCGCCGCAGATTGTTGGTAAGAAACAGCCATTTCCGTTTCTGAAGAATAAGGATATCCATGCGGTAGTTGTGCTGGAAAAGAAAGGCCATGAAAAGCTTGGAATCGTACCGTGCAATATGGAAGTATTTCCGAGAATGGTAAAGATCCCGGGATATGAGAACCGGTATATGCTGATGGAGCAGATGGTAAAGCGCAGAAAGAAGTTATGTCCGATCAAATTGGAGTATAGCCGTCTGATGGATGATGCCGTGCTGAATCGTCTGGGCAAATATCTGGGGCTTAAGAAGAAGCAGATGTTTCATTCAGAAGCACCGTTAGACTTCTCTTTGAACCTGGCATTATAAAGTGACGTTTCGCATAGCTTGATATACCATCCCGTACCGGGGCAGGAGTGTGATCCTGCCCTGGTATACATGGAAGTAGATTTGGTATATCAGGGGATTCCATCAGATCTTATAATTTCTTATAATTCTATTGTTTCCAGATCTTCCGGAATGTAGAGATTACCGTGGTAATACTCGGTTCCTTCCGCGGTATATAATTCTTTTCTATGGGTAATATTTTTATCCTCTGTATGGTAAAGGAGGAGGTTTGATACATGTAATTCTTCGGCAAGCTCACAGGCATCCTTTACCGTAGAATGATGTTTCTCATACGGCGAAAAACGGTCTGCCTGGCTGTAGAGACAGAATGCTTCGTGCAGCAGCCACTTACTGTTCTCAGCGTATGGGCGCTCCGCATCATTATAAGGCTCATCACCGCAGCAGGTGAATTTGTCTCCATTGCCCATATTAAGGGTGAAGCCATATTGCTTTGCTTTGGTAGAATGAATATCGAAAAATGTAACATCTCTGTCCATGATTTTTCTGGTCTCACCGTCATGAACTGTGATCAGATGCAGACGATCCCCAATCATTTTTATCTGCTTTGGCTGTAATAATTTCTCTGCCATATCTTTTAGAAGTGCGATCACTTCATCGTGCCCATAAATAAATGCATCACCCTCGTAAGTTCCTTTATTCATATTCTGGCAGATCAGGCGCATCATCCAGACGATGCCGAGAATGTGGTCGATATGCTTGTGCGTGACAAAGATATCGCGCATATCCATCCAGTTCAGCCCGGCACGCTTCAACTGCTTGAGCACTTCGTTGCCGCCGCCTCCGTCTATCATAAAATATTTTCCTTCATCTTCTAATACAAAACAGGTGTTGTAACACTCTGTTACCAGGGCATTGCCTGTTCCTAACATGGTAATCTTCATAGTGTAGTCTCCTTGTGGTATAAGTATTTTTTAGTTTTACAGATTTTTAAAAGCAATAGTATCTGCCAATGACGGCTCCTTTGGAATCTGAACCGTGCCCAATGTAAGCAGTCTTAGCAATCGGAAGCTCTGATCCGGCAAATTCTTTGACCAGCGTGACTGCATCCGGCTGTACCTGCTCTTTTTCTATCTTAGTGAATGTGCCGAGCAGAATGCCATTCACCTGATCAAATGCATGAAGCTGCTTTAGTTGGCTTAAGAAGGTGATAAGCTGTGGGACGCTCGTGTTCAATGCTTCCAGCAGCAGGATTTTATCGTGAAGATCCGGCACATATTCGGTTCCGGCAAGCTTCAGAAAGCAGCGGATATTACCGCCGATCATAACACCTTCCATAGCAGTACCCTGGACGAAATGATAATCCAGATCATAGAGCTCATTACCATTCTTTTGCAGTGTGTTGATAAAATCGCGGCGCTGCACCTCACCGTGTCGATAAAGAAGGTTACGGATTTGATAAAGAACTGCTTCTTTGCCTGTCTTGGCATAAATAGCATTCAAAATCGTAGTCAGATCACTGTATCCGTAAAACTTTTTTTCAGAATTCCTGATCACTTCAAAATCCAGATAAGGCAGCAGTTCATTGGACATATCCCCACCGGATATGTCGAAGATCGATGTAATCGCAGGATCTGTATATAGCTGCATTAATTCCGCAGCGCGTTCTGATCCGGTGCCGTGAAGACCGTATGCTTCGGGATATATTTTAGGATATATACAATTACTGATGACTGGTTCATATCCGACATCACTTAAAATAGCGCACAGCCGATCCATATTGGACTGAAATTCAGGCTTCATGGGATCCGAGCAGGCTGTTATACCGATTTTTTCTTTCATGAGAGATCTCCGTGTGAAAACTGATAGTGGTTATTTTTCAGGAAATGTCAGACGCATCTGATACCAGGTGACATTACCGTGTACTGATTCAGAGATACCTTCATTTTCAAATCCAAAGCTGGCGTAATAATGAATCAATGCTTCTTTGCATGTGAGAACGAGACCTTTGCGACCCTGGGCTCTGGCATCTTCGATTGCCTGGCGGATCAGAAGACCTGCGTGTCCCTGTCTGCGATGGGAAGGAATCGTATTCACACCGAAGATCATCTGCCATGCGCCGTTCTCATCATGCAGGCTCGCGTTCTCGTACATGTCATCGGTCAGATCAGTCTGATCAGTCGTCATACCATCCACAAAAGCAATCAGCTTCTTGCCTTCAAAGAGAAGCCAGAAATGCTTTCCATATGCATGTACTCTGGCGGCGATCTCTTCTTCGGATGCTGCTTCTGCAGCCGGGAAGCATTCCCTTTCAACGGCTGTGAGAGCTGGGATATCTTCCTGGGAAGCATGCTTTATTATAAAATGATTTGCATTCATAATGTTGTGACCTCCAAAATGTTCTGAATAGATTTTAGCATGTAGCCGACATGGATTCAATCGAAAAACAAGAAAAAGTTGAAAATAATAGTTGACGAATAGAATATGTACATGTAGTATATATGTAATCCGATAGAAAAGATGAAAAACATTAAAAATACGCAAAAACATGAAATTACCGGGAAATGGAAAAATCGTATTTGAAACATTTTTAAATTGGATAATACATGGATATTGCAATATAAATGAAACTATTATATAATGAGGAGGAAATGGATGGACAAAAGAATGAATGATAATCTGATGGAGGATTATGAGTGTGAGAAATCATTCGGAGAGTTAGATCTTGTGGATGATTATATGTTTGATGTAGTAACGGAAGATTTGGAAAGCTGTAAGCTTATTCTGGAACTGGCAATGGGGATTCACATTAAGGAGATAAGATGGCGGGAGAACCAGAAAGTAATACATAACCTGCCGGGAAAGCGTGGCGCCAGACTGGATTTCTATGTGGAGACTGAAGAGGGTACCGTTTATGATGTGGAAATGCAAAAGAGAAAACGTGGCAATATTCCGAAACGTACCAGATTTTATCAGAGCTTGATTGATGCACCGATGTTGAAAAGTGGGGAAGAGAGTTTTGATAAGTTAAAACCATCGGTGATAGTTGTTATATGTGGCTTTGATCTGTATGGCTATGGTCAATATCGATATTCTTTCAGCAATCGTTGTCTGGAAGTTGATGATCTGGAATTAGGTGATGAGACTTCTAAGATTATATTAAATACAAAAGGCATGAATGATGAGGAAGAAGACTCGACGCTGATTAATTTTTTGCATTACGTAGAGAACAGCTCTGAAGAAGTATTGGAAGGAAACAGTGATCCGCGTCTTAAAAGACTCCATGAGATTATCGAATCAATACGATCAAATGCGGAAATGGAGGCACAGTATATGAAAGGGATCACGAGAGAGAGGGAGAAAATCGCAGATGCGAAAGCGGCAGGAGCACTTGAAATTTTGTTTAGCTTGTTAGATGAATTGGGTGAAATTCCAGACGATATGTGGGTACGGATGCGAGGAGAGATTGATTTGGACGTAATCAAGAAATGGAATCTTATTGCAGCTAAGGCATCGTCAATCGAAGAATTTCGGGAAAGAGCAGGACTGGATTAATCCCTCTGTGGTATACTATAGTTAATTTAACACAGGGAGGTATGATTATGGCTACACCACATAATACAGCAAACCCAGGCGATATTGCGGAGACAATTCTGCTTCCGGGAGATCCGCTCCGGGCGAAGTTCATTGCAGAAACCTATCTGGGAGACTTGGTTCAGTTTAATTCAGTACGGAATATGTTTGGATATACCGGAACATATAAAGGAAAGCGCATTTCTGTTATGGGGACGGGCATGGGAATGCCTTCAATGGGAATATACAGTCATGAGTTGATCCACGTATATGGAGTGAAGAATCTGATTCGGATTGGTTCCTGTGGAGCAATACGGGGAGATATTCTGTTGGGAGATATTATCATGGCGCAGGCATCCTGCACAGACAGTAATTATGCACATCAGTATCAGCTGCCGGGCACATTCAGTGCGATCGCGGATTTCGGTCTTTTAAGTACAGCAAAAGAAGCTGCTGACCGATTGCAGGCAGTCAGTCATGTGGGCAATGTATTGTCTTCGGATCTGTTTTATACAGAGACTCCGGAATGGAAACGTTGGGCAGAGCTTGGCGTGCTTGGCATAGAGATGGAGAGCTATGCATTATACTGTGAGGCAGCACGGGCTGGGGTGAAAGCACTGGGAATATTTACCGTATCGGATTCGATCGTAAATGGAGAATCGCTCAGTGCCGAAGAACGACAGAATGGATTCAGACAGATGATGGAGATTGCATTGGAGACAGCGGTATGTCAGTAAAACCTACGATATTGATTTATAATTTTACGGATAGAAAGAGAAAGAATAAGATCCAGGCATTTTGCGGAATGCATGGGATAAGAGTAAAGATGGTTGCTAAAGAAGACTACGGAAGAGCAATCCGTACTCTTTTTGAGGCATCGTCGGAAGTACCGGATGGCGATTGTAAACAGGAAGTTCTGGAAAGTTTTGACGATGAGATGCTGGTGATATGCCAGCTTGGCAGGCAGATGGATCTGCTGCTTAATTATCTGCGCAAAGAAAGAGTGTATATACCGTTAAAAGCGGTGCTGACACCGGTGAATCAGGAATGGAATTCTGTAAGATTATATCATGAGATTAAAAGTGAACATGAGCAGATGACCGGACAGCCTCTTAAAAAATAGAGAGGATCAGTCCGGCTGCTACTGCAAAGAAGTAAAGGAGACCTACGATTTTAAGGTCTTCTTTACGATTTTTATCGACTTCGAACAGGACAACGAGTCCGACACCTGCATTGGTGCAGAGACCAGCAACGACAGAAGCAAAAGACAGTGTTCCACTAAGGTATAATTCTGTCAGTACTACGGATGCTGCACAGTTTGGAATAAATCCGATCAGTGCGGCCAGAAATGGCTGCAACAGGCTCCCGCTTAACAGAATGGTTGAAAGTGTATGCAGATCTGCATAAGCAATAATCAGATTCAATAAGCCTGAGAATACAAAAATGTATGCAAAAAGCTTCAGTGTATGCTTGAATGCCGGAAGTACAATGCCGTGATGCTCATGGCAGCCACAGTGGTCGCAGAGATCACCGAAGTGCTTTGGTGTGGAGATTCGCTTCGCCAGAAACAAATCTGTGATATAACCGGCAATTACAGCGATGAGCAGTTTTGCTGTCAACAGTGTCCAGATACTTCCTGCGCTTTCCGGGTGACCGAGCAGAAGCAGGATCGCTTCATCGGAAGTCGCCAGAAAGACAGCAAGCATTGTACCCAGGGATACGACACCGCTGGAATACAGATTCGCAGACATAACGGAGAATCCGCACTGTGGGATACAGCCAAGGATAGCACCGACTAACGGACCCGCTTTATTAATCTTTATCAGTGCCTGATTGATAAATGTTGTTGAGTAATGTTCCAGAGTCTCGATCAGCAGAAATGCCGCAAATAAAAAAGGCAGCATATGCAGGCTGTCTGATACGGTATCCTGGAGAACATCCAGAAATATATTCATAAGTAACCTTCTTTCTTATTATTAAACTGGTTTAGGAATATCTTTTTTATACTACCAAGTTTCAGAGGAAATGTCAAATGAATGATACGATTTCTCTATAATAGGAAAGAATACGGATGGCGGCTTTACTTTTTGTGATATTTGTGCTAAAACAAAGTTTAGGACTAAAAAAGGAGAGTGTATTAAGATGACAAAGATAGATATTATCAGCGGCTTTCTTGGAGCCGGCAAGACTACGTTGATTAAAAAGCTTTTGAAAGAAGCATTTCAGAACGAGCAGGTAGTACTGATCGAGAACGAATTCGGTGAGATCGGTATTGATGGAGGGTTTCTGAAGGAAGCTGGAGTAGAGATCCGTGAGATGAATTCCGGATGTATCTGCTGTTCATTGGTAGGTGATTTCGGTACTTCTTTAAAGGAAGTAATTGAGACATACCATCCGGATCGTATTCTGATCGAGCCATCCGGAGTTGGCAAGCTGTCTGATGTGATCAAAGCAGTGGAGAATGTAAAAGACAGTGTAGATATCGTATTGAACAGCTACACAACAGTTGTAGATGTGAATAAGTGCAAACTGTATCTGAAGAACTTCGGTGAGTTCTACAGCAATCAGGTAGAAACAGCAGGAGCTATTATCCTGAGCCGTACGGATGTGGCTAAGGAAGGC
Source organism: Dorea sp. AM58-8 (assembly GCF_003464045.1). Classification (NCBI taxonomy): domain Bacteria; kingdom Bacillati; phylum Bacillota; class Clostridia; order Lachnospirales; family Lachnospiraceae; genus Dorea; species Dorea sp. AM58-8. The sequence continues at coordinate 140,078 of NZ_QSDM01000004.1, forward strand.
AAGGTTGAAGAGGCTGTTAAGATGCTTCGTGAGATGAATGCAAATGCGGCAATTATCACAACTCCGATCGAACAGTTGGATGGTGCTAAGATTCTGGAGACGATGGAACATGTGGATTCTCTGGAAAAGCAGATGTTAGAAGAGGAACTGCGCCATCAGCATGACCATGAACATGAACATCATCACGAGCATGGCGAGGACTGCACCTGTGGCTGCCATGATCATGACCACGACGAGCACGAACACCATCATCACGAGCATGATGAACACGAGCATCACCATGCCCATGACGAACACGACCATCATCACGAGCATGAGCATTACCATGAGCATGATGAAAACTGTACCTGTGGTTGCCATGACCATGATCATCACCACCATGGACATCATCATGCAGACGATGTATTCTCAAGCTGGGGCAAAGAGACTGTGAAGAAATTCAATAAAGAAGAATTAAAAGTGAAACTTGCAGCACTGGATGCAGCCGATACTTATGGTGTAGTATTGAGAGCAAAAGGTATGGTTGCAGGTGATGACGGACAGTGGATTTACTTTGACATGGTTCCGGGTGAGCAGGAAGTCAGAACAGGAGAGCCTGAATTCACAGGACGCATCTGTGTAATCGGTTCTGAACTGAAAGAGGACGCACTGGCAGAATTATTTGAGGTATAGGTGACTGATTATGCAGATGGTAGATGACGCAAGAGTAGTAGTTTATCTGATGACTGGATTTTTGGAGAGTGGTAAGACTTCTTTCCTGAAACAGACGATTGATAAACAGTATTTTAAAATAGACGGAACGACGGTTATTATTCTGTGTGAGGAAGGCGAAGAGGAATATGAAGAAGACCTTCTTGCACGTGCAAAAGCGAAGATTGTTACCGTAGAAGATCCGGAAGAACTGACAAAGGAATTCCTTCAGGAAGTAGAAGATAAGTACCATCCGGAGCGTGTGATCTTTGAATGTAATGGTATGTATCCGGTCAGCAAGATGGAGGCGCTGAATGTGCCGGATGGCTGGGGGCTGATCCAGGAGATCACAACCGTAGATGCAAGTACATTTGATGTGTATATTGCCAATATGAAATCGCTTTTTGTAGAAATGGTGCGTAATGCAGATATGGTACTGTTTAACCGTTGTACGGAGGATATGCCGTTAGCCGGTTACCGCAGAAGTGTAAAAGTAGTAAATCAGGGAGCACAGATTATCTTTGAGGGTGCAGAAGGCGAGATTGAAGATATCTTCAGCGATCAGATGCCTTATGATCTGGATGCACCGGTTATTAAGATTGAGGATATGGATTACGGTATCTGGTATGTAGATATGATGGACAACCCGGAAAAGTATAAAGGCAAGGTTGTGGAGATTCAGGGAAGAGCAAGAAAGGCCAAAGGATTTCCGAAGGGTGAATTTGTACTTGGAAGAAGTGCTATGACCTGCTGCGCAGATGATATTACATTCCTTGGCTTTATCTGCAAGCATATGGCAATCGAAGATATGAAAGCCAATACCTGGGTAAGAGCCAGAGGTAAAGTAGGCTTTGAATTTAAGCGTGCTTATCGTGGCAGAGGACCGGTGATCACACTGGAATCCTTGGAACCGATTCAGGAGCCGGAAGACGAACTGGTATATTTTAATTAACTGATATTGTTATCTGGCATAAGATGACAATGTAAGATGAGAATACAGGAGAGTATATGAATATATTTTTGGGTATTATGATACCGTTTGCCGGTACAGCGCTGGGTGCTGCATGTGTGTTCTTATTAAAAAATGATATTCGGGCGGGAGTCCAGAAAGCACTTCTGGGTTTCGCGTCCGGCATTATGGTGGCCGCCTCTGTGTGGTCACTTTTAATTCCTGCTATGGAAATGTCTGAGTCCATGGGTAAGCTTCACTTTATCCCGGCGGCACTCGGATTTATGGTTGGAATACTTACACTTCTGCTGATGGACAGTTATGTGCCACATCAGCACCTCGGACAGGAAGAAGCGGAAGGCGTAAAGAAGAACTGGAGCCGGAGCATGAAGATGGTCATGGCTGTGACAATCCATAATATCCCGGAAGGAATGGCTGTGGGAGTTGTATTTGCAGGAATCGCGGCTGAGCATACAGATATCACGCTGGCGGGAGCATTTGCATTGGCGGTCGGAATTGCGATCCAGAATTTTCCGGAGGGAGCCATCGTATCCATGCCGCTTCGAAGTGAAGAGAACATGAACAAAGGCAAAGCATTTCTGTACGGAGCGGGATCAGGGATCGTAGAACCGATTGCAGCCGGAATTACGATATTATTGAAAGATGTGTTGATACAGGTACTTCCCTATCTGCTTGCATTTGCAGCAGGTGCCATGATCTACGTAGTTGTGGAGGAACTGATACCGGAGACAAGCGAAGGAGAACACAGCAATATAGGAACGGTGGGATTTGCACTTGGCTTTGTGGTTATGATGGTACTTGACGTAGCGTTAGGATGATTGAACAATTCATTAAGGAAAGTTTCATACTTTCTTCATAGACATGAAAGAAAATTGGCGTATAATGGAAAAAGATGTTGAGAAATAACGTCGGATAAAGTACAGGAAGTGAAGATAGATAATTATGGCACATAAAGGTAAGAAACCAGTAAAAAGACGAACTGCGGAGGAGCAGCCGAGACGCAGAGAACGGATTACGCCGGAGAGGTATGATCCGGATTATCATGAAGGACTGACGACGAATCAGGTTATGGAGCATCGACTGCAGGGATGGCGGAATCTGTCTGTGGAGGCTCCGTCTAAGACGACCAAAGATATTGTCAGGGAGAATACATTTACTTACTTCAACCTGATCTTTTTCGTGCTGGCGGTGTTGCTGATCATTGTAGGATCATTCCGTAACCTGACATTTCTGCCGGTTATTATTGGTAATACGTTAATCGGTATTTATCAGGAGATTCGGGCGAAGAACATATTGGATAAGATGAGTATGTTGAATGCGCCACATGCCAAGGTAGTGCGAGACGGTAAGGTGCAGCAGGTGGCTTCGGAGGATCTGGTGCTGGATGATATCGTGATTTTCAGTGCAGGCAATCAGATCTGTGCAGATGCAATCGTGTCTGCCGGAGAGGTGCAGGTGAATGAATCACTGCTGACCGGTGAATCAGATGAGATCACGAAGCGCAGAGGAGATCAGCTCATGTCTGGAAGCTTTGTAATATCCGGCAAGTGTCATGCCAGACTTGACAAGGTTGGAGAGGATTCCTATATTTCCAAGCTGACACTGGAAGCGAAGAAGATGGGCGAGGGCGAGCAGTCAGAGATGATCCGTGCACTGGATAAGCTGGTCAAATGGGTCGGTATTGCGATCATTCCGATTGGTATTATTCTGGTAGTGCAGAGCTTTTTCTTTAACCACGATCCGTTCCAGAGCAGTGTGACTTCGATGGTAGCGGCAGTGATCGGTATGATCCCGGAGGGACTGTATCTGCTGGCAACTGTTGCATTGGCGGTCAGTGCCATGCGTCTTGCCAAGCAGCAGGTACTGCTTCACGATATGAAGAGCATCGAAACACTTGCCAGGGTCAATGTGCTGTGTGTGGATAAGACGGGAACGATTACCGAGAACACCATGGCGGTCCATGAAGCAGTCGAGACGTTAGATTATTCCAGTGGGAAGGAAAAGGAGAAGTACCCACCTCTGGATCAGATGATCGGTGATTTTGCGGCAGCGATGACGGCTGATAATATCACTATGGAAGCGTTGAAAGCTTACTTCACAGAGAATACAGGGAAGAAAGCAGTGAGCATGACTTCATTCTCTTCAGCGGTGAAGTATAGCAGTGTTACATTTGAGGATGGGGCCTATGTACTCGGTGCTCCGGAGATGGTGCTTCGGGATGACTACATTCTCTATGAAGCAGAGATAGAACAGTATGCGAAAAAAGGATATCGTGTGCTGGTATTTGGTAAATATGAAGGTGAGATTGACGGTAAGAAACTGACTGAAAAAGTAGTGCCGTTAGGATATGTCACGCTTGCCAATCCAATCCGTGACAAGGCAAAAGAGACGTTTGAATATTTTGCGGAGCAGGATGTGCAGATCAAGGTCATTTCCGGTGATAATCCGATGACCGTATCTGAGGTCGCAGCTCAGGCGGGGATTGCCGGAGCTGAGCACTATGTAGATGCGTCTACTCTGAAGACGGATGAACAGGTGGCAAGAGCCATGGAGAAATACACCGTATTCGGCCGTGTAACGCCGAATCAGAAGAGACAGTTTGTACATGCGCTGCAGAAAGCAGGCAACACGGTTGCCATGACCGGTGATGGTGTCAATGACGTGCTTGCGCTGAAGGATGCGGATTGCAGTATCGCGATGGCATCCGGAAGCGAGGCAGCTACCCAGGCTGCGCAGGTAGTGCTGTTGGAGTCGGATTTCTCCTGTATGCCTTCCGTAGTATTAGAAGGACGACGTGTAGTTAATAATATCCAGCGGTCAGCGAGTTTGTTCCTGGTTAAGAATATATTCTCGTTACTGCTGTCAATCCTGTCTGCGGTATTTATGATCAGCTATCCACTGGAACCGTCGCAGGTATCTCTGATCAGCATGTTTACGATTGGTATTCCGGGATTCTTCCTGGCGTTGGAACCGAATAAGACTCGTATCAAGGGACATTTTATGACCAATGTCCTTCTGAAAGCACTTCCGGCGGGACTTACGGATGTGTTTGCAGTGGGAGCACTGGTTGTATGCGGACATGTATTCGGACTCCCGTCAGAGGATATCGCAACGGCAGCTACGATGCTTCTGGCGATTGTTGGATTCATGATCCTGTATAAGATCTGTCAGCCGATGAACAGTGTCCGCCTGGCGGTATTCAGCGGATGTATTGTGGGGATGATTTTCTGTGGAGTATTCCTGAATCAGCTGTTTGCTATGAGTGGTATGTCCACAATTTGTATTTTGCTGTTTGTCATGTTCTCGTTTGCAGCAGAATCCTTCTTCCGTTACCTGAGTATTCTGGTAGAAGACGTAAGGCTTCTGGTTAAAAGGATACGCGGTGATATTTCCAAAGAGGAACTGATCCATAAGCTAGAAGGGGAGGAACTTGACAGATAAGACAGATTCTGTTATGTTAGGGAAGCTAAAACCTGTATGGATTTTTCTGGTGTAACCATTTTTCGCCATACGATCACTATGATAGTGGTTGTATGGCGTTTTTTTACTTTACAGGAAATTGCTTTCCTGTAAAGTAAAAAACGCTCCGCGAGGATGCGCACTGCGGCGGATGAGGTAGATGTCGCAAGCGACCGCCGCAGGCGCGAGAATGTGCCAAGGCACATTCTTTGTTCTGTAATAAGATATCAGGAGTTATGAGGGAGGATATGATGAACGATACTTTTATGAAAGAGAAGCCGATTTTGCCACTGCTGACATCTATGGCATTACCGATGGTAGTGTCCATGCTGGTAAATTCACTTTATAACATTGTGGACAGTCTGTTTGTAGCGCAGATCAATGAGAAGGCAATGACGGCATTGTCACTTGTATATCCGCTGCAGAATCTGATGAATGCGATTGCAATTGGTTTTGGTATAGGTATTAATGCAGTAATTGCATTTCATCTGGGAGCGGGTAACAGAGAAAAAGCAGATATTGCAGCAACGCATGGATTTATATTTGCATTAATCCACAGTGTGATTATGATGGCAGCAGGGATTCTGTTAATGCCGGTATTTCTTAGAATGTTCACCGGAGATGCAGAAGTGATCGAAATGGGTATGCAGTATTCTGTAATCGTATTTTTATTTGCGCCGACGATTATGATCGAGCTGGTATTTGAAAAGTTATTTCAGGCAACAGGTAATATGAAGGTTACCATGCTAAGTCTGATGTGTGGATCGATTGCGAACATTATCCTGGATCCATTGATGATCTTTGGCATTGGTCCATTTCCGGAGATGGGAATCCGTGGTGCGGCACTGGCAACAGGACTTGGTCAGCTCCTGACCTGGGTAATCTATATTGTTGCGTATCTCAGCCCGAAGCAGACGGTGCATTTCCAATGGAAATACTGCCATCTGGACAGCGCGATTGACCGGAAGCTGTACGGCGTGGGGATTCCGGCAATTTTCAATCTGGCACTTCCGTCACTTCTGATCTCGCTGTTAAATGGACTGCTTGCAGCGTATTCGCAAAGTTATGTAGTAGTGCTTGGTATTTATTACAAGTTGCAGACATTTTTGTATCTGCCGGCAAATGGAATCATTCAGGGAATGCGCCCTGTAATCGGTTATAATTACGGAGCGGGTGAGAAAGAGCGTGTAAAGAAGATTTATCGATTGACACTCTATATGACAGGAAGTATTATGATTCTTGGTACGATACTCTGTCTGCTGGCATCTGGCCAGCTGATTGGATTCTTTACGACAAATAACGAGACGATCCGGATCGGACAGACAGCACTTCGTGTGATTAGTATGGGCTTTGTGATCTCAGCAGTATCGGTGACCACATCGGGAGCACTGGAAGGACTGGGAAAAGGAAAAGAATCTTTCCAGATTTCATTGTTCCGATATCTGATCACAATTGTTCCGGCAGCATGGATCTTATGTCGAATCGGTGGCGCGGAATGGGTATGGCATGCATTCTGGATTTCAGAGACGATCACGGCATTGATTGCATGGAGAATTTACCACAAATCAGTGAAAATGAACGCAGATAAGCATTCCCCCCGCTTCAAGTGCGCGGAGTACTAAGCGGCGGGTGATGGGGGATGCTTATGTCAGTGGGAGTTGAAAGCTCCCACTGACAGATCGCGAAGCGACTGCGTTCATGAGCAAGTAGCGAAGCGGATTGCGAATGTCCGCTTTACTTAGCTGAATACAGGGGGATGAGGTATGGCAGGAAAAGAGAATACTTTGCAGGAATTTGGAAGATACGTGTCACAGAGCGTGCTCAGTCAGCTTGGTGTATCCTGCTATATTCTGGCTGATACGTATTTTATATCGAAAGGTGTCGGGGCAGATGGTCTGACGGCGCTGAATCTGGCAATACCGGTATTCAGTGTGATGAACGGCTGTGGCTTTATGCTGGGTATCGGGAGCGGAACAAAATACGGCATTATGAAGGGCACGGGAAATGAAAAACGTGGCGATGTGCTGTTTACCAGCAGCTTGTGTGTGGTGACGGTGCTGGCTGTAATCTATATGTTGATCGGTCTGTTGGCAGCAGATCCAATCACGGCGTTTGTGGGAGCCAATGCAGAAGTATACGATATGACAAGAACGTATCTGCAGGTGATTTTATTGTTTTCTCCAATGTTTATGATTAATAATCTGCTTGGTGCCATGATCCGGAATGACGGCAATACGTCTCTGGCAATGACTGCGATGCTGAGTGGATGTCTGTTTAATATTGTATTTGATTACATCTTTGTATTCCCGATGGGACTGGGACTCTTCGGTGCGGTACTTGCAACGGCAGTTGCTCCGATTATCAGTATATTAATATTGTTGCAGCATTTTGTGAAAAAGAAGAATCGGTTTCGATTGATACGTGTCCGACCGGATGTGAGACTCGTGGCATCGGCAGCAGGGCTCGGTGTGCCGTCCCTGGTAACAGAAGTGTCATCCGGACTGGTAATTGCAGTATTTAATTTGCTGATCCTTGGTCTGGCGGGAAATGTAGGCGTGGCGGCATATGGTGTGGTAGCTAATATATCCATTGTCGTAATTGCTATTTATAATGGTATCGCGCAAGGGGTGCAGCCACTTTTGAGCCGTGAATACGGGCGCAGCCAGGAAAAGAATGTGCATAGATTCCTTGGTTGCGCAATGAAGCTTACAGTTGTACTTGCGATTGTGATCTACGTGGGGATTTACTGGAATGCAGATGAGATTGCAATGATCTTTAACAGCGGTCGGGATATGGATCTGCAGAGAATAGCAGTAGAAGGACTTAAGATTTATTTTACAGCCTGTCCGTTCGTAGGAGCGAATATCCTGCTTGCGATATACTTTGCGGCAACAGATCAGGCGGCTCCGGCACAGATGATCTCATTGCTTCGCGGGCTGATCGTGATCATACCGCTGGCATTTATCATGGCAAATGTGGCAGGGCTTACAGGTGTGTGGATGACATTTCCGCTGACGGAGTTGGTGGTATGTGTTGTGGCTTACGGATTATATAAGAAGATGAAAAAAACTTATTTAAAATGAATGAATAATAATTGATAAAATTATATTTGTAAATGGTTAGACGGAAATGACAGTGACAACTAGCCTAAAAAGAAAGCCTCAGAGGTGACGTCTCTGGGGCTTTCGCTTTGTGCACCTGTGGCACGATATCCTTTAGCTGACGCTAGTATAACATATGCGAAAGCTAAAATCAAGTATATACAGACATTGTGAAAATATTCATCGGCATATTTAAAAATCATCTCAATGCTTCTACAATCTCCGGGAATTCCATTCCGTGAGATGCCTTGATTAGCACATTATCTCCATCTTTCAGAATATCTTTTGTCTGTGCAAGGAAGTCTGCTTTTGTCTCAAACCAGAGTGCCTTTGTGCCATCTGAAGCAGCACCTTCGGCAATCTCTTTTGACATCGGACCGATGGCACATACCAGATCGATACCAATCTCTGCTGCATATTCACCGACAGAACGATGAAGTGCTGCGTAATCCGGTCCCAGCTCGCCCATATCGCCGAGTACAGCGACCTTGCGTCCGATACCCATATTCAGTACATCCAGGGATGCCTTCATAGATACAGGGTTGGCATTGTAGCAGTCGTCCAGCAGGATCAGACGATCGGTCTGGATGATATGGTTGCGTCCCGGAATGGATGGCAGAGATTCGATGCCGCGTTTAATCTCTTCGGTAGAAAGTCCGAGTTTGGAACCGACTGCGGATCCTGCCAGTGCGTTGGATACCATATGGATACCAGGAATTGGTACAACGCAGGAGAAGCTTCCTTCCGGCAGATGAATGGTGCAGAAAGTTCCTTTCAGTCCTAATGGTTCTATATCTGTAGCGTATATCACGTTCTTATCCTGATCCAGTCCGTAGAAGATTGGGTCAGACCCTTTTACTGGTCCAATGGTAGAAAGGAGCGGATCGTCTCCATTCAATACAACGGAACCACCCGGCTTCATATCCTGGAACATCTGTGTCTTTTCCTGCATGATACCTTCGCGTGTTTTCAGGAATTCCAGATGAGCTACGCCGATATTAGTGATTACGCAGATATCAGGGCTTGCAACAGTGGAAAGCTTGCGCATTTCTCCAAAGTGATTGATACCCATTTCCAGCACGGATACCTGATGTTCTTCGTTCATTTCAAAAATAGTCAGTGGAAGCCCACATTCATTATTGAAGTTTCCCTGTGTTTTGTGAACGTTGTATTTTTGAGCCAGTACGGATGCGATCATTTCCTTGGTACTGGTCTTGCCGACGCTTCCGGTGATACCTACGACTTTTACGTCGAAGGAGTCACGGTAGAGTTTAGCGATGTCAAGCAGGGCCTGACCGGTAGCCTCTACCAGTATGTAGGGATAATCGGTATCACCCAGATCTTCGTGGGCTACAACACAAAGTGCGCCCTTCTCGATCGTATCCGGGATGAATTGGTGTGCATTAAAACGTTCTCCGTTGATTGCTACAAAGAGAAAGTCCTTTTCTACCTTGCGGCTGTCAATGGTAACGCCGGCAACTTCCCGGTCTAAGAGACTTTCGTCACCGTGATAGGTACCCTGGCAGGCGCGGGTGATGTTTCTTAAAGTAAGATTCTTCATGTGTTTGCTCCTAATTCTGGTATCTGGTTTCTAATGATTTGCGGATGATCAGTTCGCAGAATTCTCCGTATTCGTATCCGGCAGCTTTTGCAGCTTTCGGGAGAAGACTTGCGCCTGTCATACCAGGAAGAGAGTTGACTTCCAGACAGTAGAATTCTCCGGTGTGGTTATCTACGATAAAGTCTGCACGGGAATATACATCCAAACGCAGTGCCTCGAATGCTTTTTCGCCGGCAGCCTGAATCTGTGCAGTCTGCTCAGCATTCAGTGACTGTGCAGGACAGATCTCGCTTGCTCCCCCAATCTGATATTTATTTACGTAGTCAAATACGCCGTCCTTTGGAATGATCTCAACCAACGGAAGAGCTTTGCCGTCTACGATACCGCAGGCGTACTCACGTCCGTCGATAAATGGCTCGATGACTACTTCGTCTTCTTTTTTAAATGATGTTTCGATGGCATCACGATATTCCGCATCTGTATGTACGATGTGTACGCCGATGCTGGATCCGCCGGAACAAGGTTTTACAACTACCGGAAGATGGAATCCCAGTTCATCCAGCGTGCAGTCTTTGTCCTTGCGGAACAGATGTGTACCGGCTGGTGTTGGAACGCCCTGTGCCTGAAAGATTTCTTTGGTAACACCCTTATCCATAGACAGGGCACATCCAAGAGAATTCGGTCCGGTGTAACGGATGCCGAGGATATCAAAGGCAGCCTGCAGTTTGCCATTTTCTCCCAGACTTCCATGCAGAGCCATAAATGTAATATCTGCCATGGAGCAGAGCTCTAATACATTCGGTCCCAGATAACTTAAAGAATCACCCGGGCGGGATGCCCACAGAGCATCCAGATCCGGCTCTTTGATCTGGATATCGGCAGCGATGCCAAGACCGCCGTCTTCCTGGTTAAATACTTCTTCTAATTTGTCGGAATCCCAGTCAAGTCCCATGAATGCGTCCAGCAGATAAGCCTGGTGTCCACGTTCACGCAGTGCCTTGCAGACACTGGCACCGGAATTCAGGGAGACGTCGCGTTCGTTGCTGTAGCCTCCTGCTAATACAATAATCTTCATAATATTAATACTCCCTTATAATTATTCTCTTCCAAGCTGATTCAGCAGCTCTTTCTTTACTGCGTACAGCTTATCAGATAAGTCTACGTATACACGGTGTGGATAGAACAGACGCTTGGTCTCATCCCACAGAGTTGCTTTTTCCTGGGTACAGTATGCTGCGATCTCTTTTACAGATGGTGACTGGTAAATGCACTCGCCGTTGTGGAAGACTGGCACCATCAGTTCTCGCATGCTGTAAGAGCCGCCTTTGAGCTTGGTTTTTTTCCATGTCTCCAGTGGATCGAAGATCACAAGATCTTCATCCGGGTTAAATGCTTCGCCTACAAAGCAGATCAGATCAGCACGGATCTTACCGGTTGCCTTATCATAGATTCGGTAAATGGTCTTGTTACCAGGATTGGTAATCTTTTCTGTATTCTCAGACAGCTTAATCTTCGGTACGAATTCGCCATCCTCTGTCTTGATAGCAGCAAGTTTATATACGCCTCCGAATGAAGGACAATCCTTGGAGGTGATCAGGTTGGTACCTACACCCCAGGAAGTGATTGCTGCGCCCTGGATCTTCAGGTCATGAAGCAGATATTCATCCAGGTCATTGGATGCTGCAATCGTAGCATCTTCGAATCCGGCTTCATCCAGCATCTTACGTGCTTTTTTAGACAGGTAAGCCAGGTCACCGCTGTCCAGACGGATGCCGTAGCGGGTCAGCTTCACACCTGCGTCACGCATTTCCTGAAATACGCGGATTGCGTTCGGCACACCGGATTTCAGAGTGTCATACGTATCAACGAGCAGAGTGCAGTTATCCGGATAGAGATCAGCGTAAGCCTTAAATGCAGTGTATTCATCCGGGAAGCTCATGATCCAGCTGTGTGCGTGGGTTCCGAGCACCGGTACATCAAAAAGCTTACCTGCAAGTACATTGGAAGTACCTACACATCCGCCGATCACAGCTGCTCTTGCACCGTAAAGACCTGCATCCGGTCCCTGAGCACGGCGCAGCCAAATTCCATAATTCCATCGCCGGCTGCTGCAAATACAACGCGGGAAGCCTTGGTGGCGATTAGAGACTGGTGATTGATAATATTCAGGATCGCAGTCTCTACAAGCTGAGCTTCCATGATCGGAGCGACAACTTTAAGTAGTGGTTCCTTTGGGAAAATGACGCTTCCTTCCGGGATCGCATAGATGTCACCACTGAAGTGGAATCCACTTAAGTAGTGCAGAAATTCCTCGTCAAAGATGCCGAGGCTTCTGAGATAGTCAACATCCTCATATGTGAAATTCAGTCCTTTTACGTATTCAATGACCTGTTCCAGTCCGGCGCAGATTGCGTAACCTCCATTGCAGGGATTCTGACGATAAAATACATCAAAAATAACGATCTCATTCTGGCCCTTTTCATAATAGCCCTGCATCATGGTTAATTCATAAAAATCAGTCAGCAAGGTTAAATCTCTTTGATTCATCTTGATTTAACTCCTTTATACATTTTTTGTTTCATTTAAATCTAAACAGATGCCGACGAATTGCTCCGCACTGTACATCTTAATACCTTATTATATCATCCTGAATCGCAAATTAAAAGATTGCTTTACACCAGGGCGGCATTTTTGCGAATTGTCTCCCGGATAATATCACTCACATAGGTATCCAGATGTTTGCGTGTCTCCCGATCCAGATCTTTTGGATAGATTGGAGCGCCGTATTCAATGATTACGTGTGTCTTCTTGATCCGCGGGAGATGTGCTTCAAAGATTTCGATGGTATTATTCAGGGAAAGCGGAATAATGGCACAGCCGGATTTCTCGGCAATCTTCAGCGCACCGCCTTTGAATGGCAGCAGACTTAATTCGTCGCCTGTATTCCGGGTTCCCTCTGGGAAAATGCAGATGGATATGCCTTCTTTGACATAGTCGATAGCCTGCAGAATCGTCTTCAGCCCTTCACGTACATTGTCGCGGTCTAGAAACAGGCAGTAGAGTGCCTTCATCCAGTCGCGGAGCAGAGGATACTTTAACATCTCTTTTTTTGCTACGTATCCGGTCAGATGCTTGCAGCGAGAATAGGTCAGCAGAATGTCAAAGTAGCTTCTGTGATTACCTACAAAGAGAACCGCTTCGTCAGGTACATTTTCCTCTCCGAGTACAGTGATCTCGGTGCCGCTGATCTTCAGGATTACGCGGAATGCCCACTGCACCAATCGCAGGGAAGCATAGTCCCCGGCTTTTTTGTTGATCTTACATATGAGACGCAGGATCAGATAGACCGGGATGCCCAGGATCAGATATAAAAACAAAAATAATGCAACAAATATAAATCGAATCATAACTATCCTCCTTAATATCTGCCGTAGAGCTGTGACATATCGCGCAGTTCTCTGGCCAGATCTTCGGTGAGGAGGCCGGAACGAAAACGCCAGCTCCAGTTACCGGCAGCACGGCCAGGCATGTTCATGCGTCCTTCTTTGCCGATGTCCAGTACATCCTGCAATGGAAAGATCGCATAGGCAGCGGTGCTTGACAGACACAGACGGATCAGCTGGAGGCTGATGGTATCGGTGTCGACTGCGTGCAGATAACGGCGGAGCTTGTGCTTGCAGTCATCGCGGAGCGTCTCATACCATCCGAGTGTGGTGTCATTATCGTGAGTTCCGGTGTAGCAGACACAGTTCGGAGTCGTGAACTGATGTGGCAGGAAACTGCTTTCTCCTGTGTCTTCAAAGGCAAACTGCAGCACTTTCATGCCCGGAAATGCGAAGCTGTCACGGAGTGCTTCTACTTCAGGTGTGATCACACCGAGATCCTCTGCGATGATCGGAAGACTCTCCCCCAGTGCATTCTGGATAGCTGAGAATAATTTTCCTTCCGGACCTTTCTGCCATTGACCGTTTACTGCAGTCGGCTCACCATATGGGACGGCCCAGTATGCTTCAAATCCCCGGAAATGATCGATCCGGAGAATGTCCAGGATCTGTAATTGATTCTTTACACGAGAGATCCACCACTGGTAGCCTTCGCAGTCATGAGCATCCCAGTCGTAAAGTGGATTGCCCCAGAGCTGGCCGGTAGCAGAGAAATAGTCCGGCGGTACTCCTGCAACTGCAGTTGGGAACCCCTTGGTGTCTAGCTGGAACAGATGCTGGTTGCCCCACACATCGGCACTGTCCATGGATACAAAGATCGGAATGTCTCCGATGATACGTACGCCCTTTTCATTAGCATAACGTTTCAGATCCATCCATTCACGAAAGAACAGGAACTGGACGAATGCATAGAAACGTGATTCATTCGTAAGTTCTGCTCTGAGGGCTGCCTTTTTGTCTGGATCCGGTCTCCGGCAGTCCTCTGGCCAGTCCAGCCAGCAGCGTCCCTCGTGACAATCTTTCATGGCCATAAATAACGAATAATCTGAGAGCCATGCATCCTGCTCCCGGCAGAAATTCTCAAAATCCCAGTTCAGGTGAGAAGCACGTCCCTCCTGAAAAGACTGAAAGGCCTTGCGGAGAAGACCATTTTTCCAAGGGATCACTGCACCGTAATCTACCTGTGTCGGATCGCCTTGTGGACAGGAATTCAGGTCATCCTGGCTGACCAGTTGAAGTTCCTGCAAATAAGCCGGACTGATCAACAGAGGCTGTCCTGCAAAAGCGGAGAAACTCTGATATGGGGAATCTCCGAATCCTGTGTGTGTCAGAGGAAGCACCTGCCAGAGATGCTGACCTGCCTGTGCAGAAAATCTATGAATTCATAAGCACTGCGGCCCAGATCACCGATCCCATACGGGGAAGGAAGTGAAGTGGGATGTAATAGAATGCCGGATGTACGCGGCAAAGATGTTCCATTCATGTGTTACTTGTCTCCTTAGTTTGTTATAGAATGATAAAATTCTGATGATGCCTGCAGATTGTCCCAAGGTTTTTCATCCACTTATGAGCAAGCTCATGTGGATTTAGACTTTTGGACTCTGGTATCATATTATTTTATCATAAATTACGCATTTTTCCTAGTGATTCCGCGTAGATATGTATATCAGCTGGGAGGCATTCTTGAACAGCCGAGAGCAGGTCTGGGGGATTGTGTAATGAGGGAGGGAAAAGGACGAACATATAAAAATATAAGGAAAATATTCTTTGTGGGTGCAATCTGTGCAGCACTGTTGTGCGGATGCAGCGTAATACGTATAGATATCCGAAAAGTAAGAGATCTGCCATATACTGTTGTAGATGAATATGATGTGCCGGAAGAAATGCGGCAGGCGATTGCAGATCAGGAGCAGGAGTCATTTCTATATACCTGGGCAAATGAAGGCAGGCTTTATATTGCACGGGGGTATGGGAAGCAGGATACGGCAGGTTATCAGATTCAGGTGGATGCATTTTACGAGAGCAGTAATGTACTGGTGTTTGCAACCACGCTTCTGGGGCCGGAACCGGATACCGATACAGAACAAGGAACGACTTGCCCATATCTGGTGATTCAGACGGATTATAATCCCAAACATGTCATAACAAAGTAGAAATATAGGAAAAATATAATAAGCAGAATAGCAAAACAGGAGGATTCGGATGGAACAGCTAAAAAAAGCAGTCAGAAAAAGTGTAACAGGGAGGAAGATGTCGGACCAGTTTTATGTGGACGGTGATGTAAATGTGCCGGATGACAAAGGTGACGTGGGACGAATCGTGTACAGTCAGGGGATGCTCCGGGTGGAAGATATGAAACAGTCCGGCAGTTATGTGCGGGTGTCCGGGCGCATTCAATACCAGATTCTTTATCTTGCCGGTGGAGATGATGGTGGCATCAGTGTGCTCCAGGGAAAACTCCCATTTGAGGAAATGGTGTATGCAGAGGAAGAAGTGCTCGGAATGCTGTGGATGAAAGAGAGCAGTGTAGAATTAACAGTAACGATCGTACACGCAAGAAAACTCAGGCTTCGTGCTATGGCAGAACTTGAGATTATTTCCCAGGGAGAGGAAGAACAGTATCTGACGCTGGATGTAGAAGAAGAGGAAGGGTTGTGCAGACGCTGGAAGAATGTAGAAATCCTGACGCTTCATAAGAGCTGCCGTGAATCATTCCGGATTAAAGAAAAGTGTGCTCTTCCGAAACAATCGGATCCTGTGGGAAAGGTGCTGTTTACCGATATTACACAGAAACGGACTGAGATTCGACTGATATCCGATGCATTGCAGATGCGTGGAGAACTGTCAATCTTTGTACTGTATGAATCGACGGAGGGAAAGCTTGGCTGGACAGAACAGGCGGTGCCTTATGAAGGAAAAATCGACTGTTATGGTGTGGATGAGACAATGTATTATCAGGCAGAGCCAAAAATCGTGGATGCGATGGTGGATGTGAAACTGGATGAGGATGGAGAACTGCGGATCTTTGAAATAGAAGCAGTCATGGAAGTATGTGCGGTTGTGTATGGCGAGGAACAGGCGGATGTGCTGGAAGATATGTATTCGTTAAAAGAGCAGGTCACACTGGAAAAAGAAGAGATAGAACTGTCAGAGCTTGTGATGCAGAAAGCATGTGAGTATTCAATGACAGAACAGATCCAGGTCCCGGAGCTTGATGACCAGGTGCTGCAGATCTGTCATACATCCGGAAAAGTCAGAATCGAGCACACGGAGATCGTGGCAGATGGGATTATGTGCGAAGGGATTTTGCAGATCGGTTTCCTGTACATTCGGGCAGATGATGCAGAGCCATTTGAAATCTGGCAGGGTATGGTGCCATTTACCTATGTGGCAGAATGCAGAAGTGCAGAGGCGGGAATGGAATATGAGCTCCAGAGCACTTGCGGACAGCCGGTGGTCAGTCTGCTGGGAAATGGTGAGGCTGAGATCAAGCCGTGCTGGAGTTTCAGATTTTTTTGAAACGCAGAGAAATGGTGTCGAACATCTGTGAGATCCACACAGAACCGTTGGATAAAAAAGCACTTTCGGAGGCGCCGGGGATTGTTGGTTATGTAATGAAAAATGGGGATAAATTGTGGGATCTTGCCAGAAAATATCATACGACGGAGAAGCGTATCCGAGAGGTAAATGAAATTGGCGAGGGAGAGCCGAAAACAGGCGAAAAAATATTGATTTTCAAGGAAAATCTGGGTATACTGTAGGAAGGAATTTTGTATACAAGATACAAGGAGAATACAATGGATAAATTAGAGTTGAAAGCACTGGGAAAGCTAAATCTCGGTCTTGATATTCTGGGACAGATGGAGAATGGATATCACGAGGTGCGGATGGTGATGCAGACCGTGTATCTCTATGATCGGGTGCTCTTGGAAAAGACGGAGGGGGATGAGATTCAGATTCGGAGTAATCTGGCTTATCTTCCGAATAATGAGAATAACATTGCATATAAGGCAGCAGCAATTTTAAAGGAAGAATTTCATATCAAAGGAGGTATCCGCATTACGCTGGAGAAGCATATTCCGGTGGCAGCAGGTATGGCCGGCGGAAGTGCTGATGCGGCAGCGGTGCTCTTTGGTATGAATCGGATGTATCACTTACGCCTGTCGGAAGAAGCGTTAAAGGAGCGGGGCGTGAAGCTGGGAGCTGATGTGCCATACTGCATTATGCGTGGAAGCGTACTGGCAGAGGGGATCGGAGAAGTGCTGACACCACTTCCGCCATGCCCGAGATGCTATATCCTGATTGCAAAGCCACCGCTGTCTGCGTCCACAGAAAAAGTATATGCCAGATATGATGCGCTGGAGCATGTCGATCATCCGGATCTCGAACGTGTGATCCGCGGACTGGAGCAGAGCGATATCAGAGAAGTGGCAGCAGGTATGGGTAATGTACTGGAGCAGGTTATGATACCGGAGTATCCGGTGATCGGAGAGATTAAGGAAATGATGCTGGAGACGGGAGCACTCGGAGCTATGATGAGCGGCAGTGGTCCGACGGTATTTGGCATTTATAAGACAAGAGGTGCAGCTAAGGAAGGTGCCCGCAAGATAAAGAGCAGAGGTCTGGCAAGACAGGTGTATGTGACCAATGTTCACAATGTAAGGAGGAAGCCATGAAAGAACCCAATTTTGAAGTGACTATGAACGAATATCTGCCACTTCGCGACGTAGTGTTTAATACACTGCGGCAGGCGATTTTAAGAGGCGAACTGAAGCCCGGCGAGAGGCTGATGGAGATCCAGCTTGCGAATAAGCTTGGAGTCAGCCGGACACCGATCCGGGAGGCAATCCGTAAGCTTGAGCTGGAAGGTCTGGTGCTGATGATCCCGAGAAGGGGAGCTGAGGTGGCAGAGATTACAGAACAGAATCTGCGGGATGTGCTGGAAGTGAGAGAGGCACTGGAAGAACTGTCTGTGAAGCTTGCATGTGAACATGCTACACAGGCGCAGATTGAGGAGATGAAACAGGCGGCACAGGTATTTAAAGAGAGTCTGAGCGGAGATGATGTAACAAGAATTGCAGAGGCAGATGTGGCATTTCATGATGCGATTAATATGGCGACAGATAATCAGAAACTGATCCAGATTCTGAATAATCTGCGGGAGCAGATGTACCGTTACCGGGTAGAATATCTGAAGAATAACGAAGTGTACGAGCAGCTCCTTGAAGAGCATGAGTTCCTGATCCAGGCAGTAATAAAACATGACAAGGCACAGGCAAAGGACATTATTTGCAGGCACATTGATAATCAGGAAAAGGCGATTGCAGAATTTATCCGCAATAAAAAGAGCGGGCGCGATTAAAGACGGAACAATATGTATATACTCCTAACAGAAGGGAGTGTGTACATAATGGAACACTATTATAACAATTATAGAAAACAACAGAAAGAGCGAGAAAGAATCATGCAGAGCGGTTGTCTGATCTTTGCAGTTTTCATGGCTATGATGCTGACTGCATGGCTTGTGTGGCAGCGCGGTATGCTGGTGGAAGCGAGGACAGAAGCCGCCACAGAAAGCCTGGCGGGACAGGTTCTGAGACTTCATGTACTGGCAGACAGCGACAGTCTGCGAGACCAGCAGATCAAGATGCAGGTAAAGGAAGAAGTTGTGGCATGGCTGCATGAGAACCGGCCGGAGGATGCAGACAGGAAAGAAATGGAAGTATTTATCGGGGAGCATCTTACGGAGATTAAGGAGCTGGCACAGGAGACAGTACGACGGGCAGGAAGTTCAGATACGGTTACGGCAGAGCTTACGAGAGATGAATTTCCGGAGAAAACCTACGGAACACTTACATTTCCGGAAGGTGAATACGAAGCACTGCGCATACGGATTGGTAGCGGGGAAGGTCACAACTGGTGGTGTTGCCTGTATCCGGGGCTCTGCTTTACGGATGCGGTGCATGTGGAAGCGGATAAGAAGGACATGCAGGAACTCAGGACACTGGTTGATGAGGATGCCTATGAGATGGTAACCTGTACATCCGACTTTCGGATCAAATGGTTCTTTTTCGGAGGATACGAAGGAGACAGATAACGTGTATTATACATTTGACAGCAGGATCAGATACAGCGAGATCGATCATCACCGGACGATCACACTGCCGGGAATTATCAATTATTTTCAGGATTGCAGTACCTTTCAGTCAGAAGACATCGGTTATGGCGTAGAACGTTTTCAGACAGAAGGAAAGGCATGGGTACTGTCTTACTGGCAGGTCGTAGTCGAGCGTTACCCAAAGATCGGAGAACGGGTAAAGGTGAGCACATGGGCCACCAGTTTCAAAGGAATTCTGGCAGAGCGTAATTTCCAGATGGTGGATGAGTCTGGTCAGGCTGTGGCTTATGCCAATTCGGTATGGACATTTATGGATAAGCAAAAAGGTCGCCCGGTTAAGCCGGGACAGGATGAGATTGATGCATATGGGATGGAAGCGCCGCTTGAGATGCATTATGAGCCACGCAAGATTCGTCTGCCGGAAAAGATGACAGACGGAGAGACATTCAAAGTGCGCAAGTATCACATTGATACGAATGAACATGTGAATAACTGTCAGTATGTACAGATGGCGCTGGAAGCTGTAGAGAAAGAACTGAACGTTCATCAGGTTCGTGTGGAGTATAAGCACTCAGCAGTGTATAATGACAGTATCCTGCCGAGGGTGGCAGAAGAAGATAACCGTACGGTAGTAGAACTGTGTGATCCGGAAGGACACATCTATGCCGTAGTAGAATTTACAGGAGAATAAAGAATGACGATAGAACAGAATCTTGGAAAACGAGTTACCTTAATGGTAGTAAAAAAAGTAGAATTTGGTGTATATCTGGGAACCGATGATGATAAGGTGCTGCTTCCGGGCAAACAGGTGCCGGAAGGCATCGAGATCGGTGATCCGATAGAAGTATTTATCTATAAGGATTCACAGGACAGACTGATCGCGACGACAGCAGAGCCGAAGATCACATTAGGTGAAGTGAAAGCACTTACGGTAGCAGATACCGGACGCATCGGTGCGTTCTTAGACTGGGGACTGGAGAAGGATTTGCTGCTCCCATTCCGCGAGCAGACGGCAAAGCTGAAAAAGGGAGAGGAGTGTCTGGTCGGACTCTATGTGGACAAGTCCGGCAGACTCTGTGCAACTATGAAGGTATATGAGATGCTGCGCAAGGACTCTCCTTATAAGAAAGATGACAAGGTGCAGGGCATCATTTACGAACATAGTGATAATTTCGGATGGTTTGTAGCAGTAGATGACCAGTATTGCGCACTGATCCCGAAGCGTGAAGCCTATGGTAAATTCCATGTGGGTGAGCGTGTAGAAGCGAGAGTAGCAGGTGTGAAGTCAGATGGTAAGCTGGATCTCAGTGTCCGTGAGAAAGCATTTATCCAGATGGATGTCGATGCGGAGAAGATCCTGAAGGATATGAACAGCCGTGGAGGTGGATATCCATTTACGGATAAGGCAGATGCGGAGACGATCAAGCGTGAGACCGGACTCAGCAGAAATGCGTTTAAGCGCGCAGTAGGAAGACTGCTGAAGGCAGGTAAGATCGAGATTACACCGGATGGCATCCGGGCAAAATAAGGCACAAGCCGACACAGAAGAAAGCAGGAAAATGGAATGGCATTTGCACATTTACATGTCCATACAGAGTACAGTCTGCTGGACGGTTCCAATAAAATTAAAGAATGTGTAGCACGAGTAAAAGAACTTGGCATGAACAGTGTGGCGATCACAGACCATGGTGTGATGTATGGAGTGATTGATTTCTACCGTGCGGCGAAGGCAGCAGGGATTCATCCGGTTCTTGGAAGCGAGGTCTATGTGGCACCGGGCTCCAGATTCAGCAAAGAGCCGGGACAGGGCAATGAAGATCGCTATTATCACCTGGTGCTGCTGGCAGAGAATGACACAGGCTATCACAATCTGATGAAAATCGTGTCCCGGGGATTTACCGAGGGCTATTATTACAAGCCAAGAGTAGACCTGGAGGTGCTGGAAGAGTTTCACGAGGGCATTATTGCGCTGAGTGCGTGTCTGGCAGGAGAAGTGCAGAGATACGTGGCGCGCGGACTCTACGAAGAGGGTAAAGAAGCAGCACTGAGATACGAGCACATTTTCGGAAAGGGGAATTTCTTTCTGGAGCTTCAGGATCATGGAATTGCGGAGCAGCAACTGGTGAATCAGGGTTTGCTGCGCATGAGCAGGGAGACAGGGATTCCGCTGGTTGCAACGAATGACGTGCATTATACGTATGCGGATGATGTGAAGCCGCACGACATTCTGCTGTGTCTGCAGACCGGTAAGAAACTGGCAGACGAAGACCGTATGCGTTACGAGGGCGGACAGTATTACATTAAGTCCGAAGAAGAGATGAAGGCGCTGTTTCCATATGCGCTGGAAGCACTCGAAAATACTCAGAAGATCGCAGACCGTTGTCAGGTGGAGATTGAATTCGGTGTGACAAAGCTTCCGAAATATGACGTGCCGGACGGCTGGACATCCTGGGAGTACCTGAATAAGCTCTGCCATGAAGGACTGGCGGAGCGCTATCAGCCGGTGTCAGAAGAACTGACGACAAGGCTGGATTATGAATTATCGGTTATTAAGACCATGGGATATGTGGATTATTTCCTGATCGTGTGGGATTTTATCAAATATGCAAAGGATCATGGCATCATGGTAGGACCGGGGCGTGGCTCCGCTGCCGGAAGTCTTGTCTCTTACTGTCTGGGGATCACGACCATCGATCCGATCCGGTATCAGCTGCTCTTTGAGCGGTTCCTGAATCCGGAGCGTGTATCCATGCCTGATATTGACGTGGACTTTGAACCAGAGGGCAGACAGGCGATGATCGAGTATGTCAGCCGTAAATACGGTGCCGACTGTGTGGTGCAGATCGTAACCTTTGGTACGCTGGCAGCACGTGGCGTGATCCGTGATGTGGGACGTGTGATGGATCTTCCATATGCGTTCGTGGACAGTATTGCGAAAATGGTGCCACAGGAGTTAAATATCACACTGGATAAGGCACTTGCGGCCAATGGAGAGTTCCGCAAGCTGTATCAGGAAGACGAGCAGGTCCAGGAACTTGTGGATATGTCCAAACGTCTGGAAGGTCTTCCGAGACATACGTCCATGCATGCGGCGGGCGTCGTGATCAGTCAGAAGTCGGTGGATGAATACGTGCCGTTGTCTTTGGGATCAGACGGTGCAGTGGTAACGCAGTTTACCATGACGACACTGGAGGAACTGGGACTTCTGAAAATGGACTTTCTGGGACTCCGCAACCTGACGGTGATCCGTGATGCAGTGGAGATGATCGGGAAGGATACAGGAAAGGCACTGGATCTGAACCAGATCGATTATGATGATAAAAAGGTACTGGATTATATCGGAACAGGTAAGACAGACGGTATCTTCCAGCTTGAAAGTGCGGGCATGAAGAGTTTCATGAAGGAACTGAAGCCTTACAGCCTGGAGGATATTATCGCGGGTATCGCGTTGTATCGTCCGGGACCGATGGACTTTATCCCGCAGTACATTAAAGGTAAGAATAACAGAGATGATATCATCTACGATTGTCCGCAGCTGGAATCGATCCTGGAACCGACTTACGGATGTATCGTCTACCAGGAACAGGTTATGCAGATCGTGCGTGATCTGGCGGGCTATACACTGGGACGAAGCGATCTGCTGCGCCGTGCTATGTCCAAGAAAAAGGGCGAGGTTATGCAGCGGGAGCGTCAGAACTTTGTATACGGCAATGAGGAAGAAGGCGTACCGGGCTGCATTAAGAATGGTATCGATGAAGCAACAGCGAATAAAATCTATGATGAGATGATCGACTTTGCAAAGTACGCATTTAACAAGTCGCATGCAGCGGCGTATGCAGTGGTATCTTATCAGACTGCATATTTGAAATACTACTATCCGGTAGAATTTATGGCAGCACTGCTGACTTCAGTCATAGATAATTCCGGTAAGGTGGCTGAGTATATCTATAGCTGCCGCCAGATGGGCATCCAGATCCTGCCGCCGGATATTAATAAAAGTGTGGGAACATTTTCGGTAGAGAACGGCAATATCCGTTTTGGTCTGACTGCAATTAAGAGCGTGGGACGACCGGTGATCCAGGCAATCATTGAAGAGCGGAAAGAGCGCGGTGAGTTTAAGCACCTGAAGGACTTTATCGAGCGCATGGGTGGCAGGGAAGTCAATAAGCGTACGATTGAGAACTTTATCAAGGCGGGCGTATTTGACAGCCTGGGCGGCACCCGTAAGCAGTTCATGATGATCTACATTCAGATCATGGATCAGGTCAATCAGGAGCGGAAATATTCCATGACCGGGCAGATGTCACTGTTTGATCTGGTGGATGATGAGCAGAAGAAAGAATTCGAGATTCCGCTTCCGAAAGTGGGAGAGTACGAGAAAGAGAATAAGCTTGCGTTCGAGAAAGAAGTACTTGGAGTTTATCTGACCGGACATCCGTTAGAGGATTACGAAGAGAAGTGGAAAAAGAGCATTTCCAGAACAACGCTGGACTTCCAGATTGATGACGAGACCGGAAGGTCAAGGGTTCGTGACGGAGCGAAGGAAATCGTTGGTGGTATGATTACCAATAAGACGATCAAATATACAAGGAATAACAAGACCATGGCGTTCCTGACCATCGAAGATCTAATGGGAACGGTAGAAGTTGTGGTATTTCCGAGAGACTATGAGCGCAATCAGAATTATCTGAACGAGGACAGTAAGGTTTTTGTAAAAGGTCGTGTGTCTGAAGAAGATGATGCGCCGAGCAAATTGATCTGCGAGACGATCATTCCGTTTGAACAGACAAAGAGAGAGTTGTGGATCCAGTACGGAGACAAGCTGGAATATGGGGAAGATGAACCACATCTCTTTGATATGCTTGGAGAGAGTGAGGGCAATGATACAGTGGTTATTTACTGTAAGAAAGAGCGTGCGATCAAGCGGCTTTCGGCAGGACGTAATGTGTGCGCGGAACCGGCACTGATCGTGAAGCTGAAGAACTATTATGGAGAAGACCGGATTAGAGTTGTGGAAAAGTCTATTGAAAGGTAGGGGGTACTGTGAATACAGAAGAATTAAGAAAAGCACCGATCGGAGTCTTTGATTCCGGCGTCGGAGGACTGACGGTAGCGAGGGAGATCATGCGTCAGCTTCCGGATGAGAATATCGTGTATTTTGGAGATACGGCAAGGCTGCCTTATGGAAGTAAGTCAAAGGAGTCGATCATCCGTTTTGCAAAGCAGATCATTCGTTTCCTGCAGACGAAAAAAGTAAAAGCAATCGTCATCGCATGTAATACGGCGACAGCACAGGCATTGGAAGCCGTGCAGAAGGAATGCGATACCCCGATCATTGGCGTGATCGAGCCGGGAGCACGGGCAGCGGTCAAAGAGACGAGAAATAAAAAGATCGGTGTAATCGGAACAGAGGGCACGATCCGCAGTAATATGTACACAAGAATTATTAAGGAAATGGATCCGGAGGCAGAAGTAGTCGGTAAAGCATGTCCGCTATTCGTGCCATTAGTGGAAGAAGGATTTGCCAAGCATCATGTTACCGAAGAAGTAATTGATATTTATCTGCGTGAGATCCGCGATTCGGAAGTGGATACCATGATTCTTGGATGTACCCATTACCCGTTATTGCGGTCAGCAATCATGCGTTATATGGGAGATCGGGTACACATTGTGAATCCGGCGTATGAGACAGCTATGGATCTGAAGAAGATTCTGGAAGAATGCGGTATCAGTCGCGGCGTAAACGAATTTAACAAGTACGAGTTCTATGTCAGTGATGCGGCAGAGAAATTCAAGCAATTTGCCAATTCCGTATTACCATATGATGTGGGAACGATCCGGCAGATTAATATCGAGGACTATTAGAGAAAGTATCAGGTGAACAGGTATGAAAAAGGATGTACTGATCAGTATTACAGGTCTGCATTATGGAGACTGGAATGCCGATGGAGAAGAAGCAGAACCGATCGAAGTCATCACTCCGGCTACGTATTATCTGAAGAATGGCAAACATTATGTGATTTATGATGAGATCGTAGAGGGGATGCCGGGGTCTATCCGTAATACGGTAAAGATTACCGGTGACAGCATGTTTGAGGTTACAAAAAACGGTCGCAGCGGAAGCAGGATGGTATTCGAGAAGGACAAGATGAATATGACGAATTACCAGACACCATACGGTGAGGTGCTGGTAGGTATCCATACGAGAGATATTCAGGTTCATGTGGAAGAAGAGAACATAGATGTCGAGATTTCCTATGGACTGGATGTAAATGAAGAAGCAGTATCGGAATGTCAGTTAAAGGTGAATATCCGAAGTGTGGGATAGAAAGAAGGTGAAGCTATGTTTTGTACGAAATGTGGGGAGCAGATTCCGGATGACGGAAAGTTCTGCCCCAAATGCGGTACATCGGTGGTGGAGGATGAGATTCCGGTGATACCACCATCAGGAAAAGAAAAGAAGCCATCGGATGTGAAGCATCCTCCGAAGAAGAAAAAGAAAAAATGGCCATGGATTGTGTTAATTATTCTGATTTTATTTATCATTGCTGTTGTGGCGATTGTAGTGGTGAAAAAACAGTCCGATAAGAAAGAGTACGAAGGTAAGCTTGTTAAGGCTGAAAAAAGCATGAAGGATCTTGATTATTCCAAGGCAAAAAAGGAATATCTGGATGCGATCAAGCTGAAACCGGAGAAGAGTAAGCCGTATCTGGGACTTGCTGATCTGTATATTATACAGGATAAGCCGGAAGAGGCACAGAAAGTACTGGAAAAAGCGGTCAAATATGTGGATAAAAGTGAGATTAAGGCGGTAGAGACCCGTTACCAGATCTATACATATCCGGAAAAGACATTGAAGAAAGAGGAAGGCAGCTGCGATGCTTCGGATGATCTTACCTGTGAGTATAAGAAGAATGCAGCTGGTGTGATCTGGGTAGAATCACTGCATGATCTGAAGGGTGTACTGAACTGGTATATAGCAGACTATGATAATGACGGCGAGGAAGAACTGCTGGTATTGACGCTGGATAATGCAAAGGAGTTCTCTCAGGACTATGATGACAGCATTGTGCGCAATGAAGTTGACCTGCAGATGTACGAGATGGAAGATGGGGAACTGAAGCTTCAGGCAACCTATGAAGGACTTATTCCGGTGCTTGGGTATGGAGACAAGGAGGATGATGGCATTTTCCTGAAGAAGAGTGACGACACGATCTATATCTGTGGCAGTTGTGTCAATGATGTCTATATGTATGCAAATGGAACGCTGATCAAGTCGTTTGTACTTACCTATACGGATGGAACATTCCAGGTACAGGCCGGACAGGAGAATCCGATTGCAGGCTCAGAGTGGTCCGGTGAAGCGGATGTGGCAAATCAGATGGCAGATCTGTTGGAACAGATCGGACTTCCTAAGGATGCAGATTGGATACGAAGCGATAATATGCCGGTGTTCCGCTTTATGGATCAGGCAGACCATACATTACTCCGTATTCACGGAGAAAATGAAGGTGGAGATCCTTATGCATATTTTGACACCGGAGATGTGTCAGCTCTTGGCAAGGTAAAGCTGGAGATTAAATACGGTGATATGCAGCCGCAGTACATATCTGATGACACGTTGGAAGATGATTCATCTACAGCGCAGACGCCGTCACAGAACAGTGCGCCGGATTACTATACGTTGTATGGCGGACTGCTGGATGAGGTGAATGCCGCATATGGAGAATACAATTATTATTATATCTATGATATTGACAATGACGGTGTAAAAGAACTTCTGCTGCAGGAAGGAACCTGTGAGGCAGATTATCAGTATTATATCTATACAATCGAGAACGGAGCTGCCGTGTATCTGGATACGATACCAGGTGGACACACCATGTTCTATGAAGATGCGAAAGGAGGAAGTGGCAATTCCATTCTGCAGCTTCAGGGTCATATGGGATATGAGATGATCAGCCGTATCACATTAAATAATGGTAAGGTATCTACGGAACTGTTATCTGAGAGAGAACTGGGCGAAAATGATGAGTATTTCGACAATGGTTTCCCGCTTCCGGGATCCAGTGTGACGGATAAGTCATATCTGAATTAAAATATAAAAGAGAAGGTTCGCAAAAACCTTCTCTTTTTAAATGTCATTATGAAATTATTTGTTACGAAGTCTTGCGAAGAAGCCTTTTTTCTTCTGTGGCGTCTCAAGTGAACCACGGATACCTCTTACGCCTGTGATATAGATACCGCTTACAGTAGCTTTGACTTCCTTCTTAACCGGGATCAGATCATAGATCTGTGTGTCGCACATCATGGTCATGATTCTCGGACCGATCTTAGCCTTAACAACCGGCACCTTGGAACGTCTCAGGTACTTTGGTGTGTTGTCAACGATGATCTGTGGGAAACCGGCATCTTTCAGCTTCATCTTCTTCTTATCAATGACCAGAAGACTGACCTGCTGTGCTGCTGCGGCTAACTGCTCCTGTTGTGCTTCTTGCTTTTTCTGCATACGATTGCCGAAGTAGTACAGAAGACCCAATGCAACGAGAACGATTGCTAATATGATTAATAAAATGATTGTACCTTTACTCACGGGAACCCTCCTAAATATGTATTCTGATCTGTGGTGAAACAGAATATACCTGTCTCGACTGAATCAATACATATTCTAACATCGTTTTTCTCTTAACGCAAGCAATTTACATGATTAGGGGGTTACTTTTATAAAAGAACCATTGTATAATGAAGCATTATCAGAGGAATAAGTTCTGAGAGTGCAGAGGTGAAGATATGATAGAGCTTTTGATGGATGGAATCCACCTGTCATTCTGGTGGATTATGGATCATCTGCTGATTATTAATATTATACTGTCTATATTGATTATTTTCTTCCAGAGGCGCAATCCGACGACTGTATGGACGTGGCTTCTGGTGCTTTATTTTATTCCGGGTCTCGGATTTATCCTGTACCTGGTGTTGGGACAGAATTTTCATAAAGATCGAATGTTTCGAATGAAGGAGATTGAAGGTCAGGTTAAATATGCCGTCCGCAAGCAGGGAGAATCCATCTATCGGCGGGAACTCAGGTTCAGAGATCCCGAGCTTGACAGGTACAGGCAGTTGATGCTATACAACTTGAATGCCTGTGAGGCGGTGCTTACAGATAATAATGACATTCGTATTTACACAGATGGTAAGGAGAAGTTCAAAGCACTTCTCTGGGAAATGGAACACGCCAGAAGTTATATTCATCTGCAATATTATATTATCAAGAGGGATGAATTGTGGAAGCAGATTGAGGAAGTGCTGATCCGTAAGGCGAGACAGGGCGTAGAGGTACGTGTGCTGTTTGATAGTATGGGGTGTCGCACCATGCATAATAAGGACTGGGAACGGCTGGAAGCAGAAGGCATCCATGTGGCAGAGTTCTTTCCGGCAGTACTTGGTAAATTGCAGCTCCGTGTAAATTATCGTAATCATCGTAAAATTGCAGTGATTGATGGGCGGATTGGTTTTGTTGGAGGATTCAATATCGGCAGGGAATATCTGGGCAGAGATCCGAAATCGGTTATTGGAGAGATACACATATCTGCCTGGAAGGCTCCGCAGTACTGTCGCTTGCCATTCGTTTTATTCTGGACTGGAACTATGCGGCATCAGAGAACCTTTTCCTGGATGACCGCCTGTTTGAGACACCGCACTTTGAACGCAACGGCAGGGAGCCGGTGCAGATCATATCCAGTGGACCGGACTCTCACAGCCAGGAGATCCGCGATAATTACCTGCATCTGATCCACCTGGCAAAGAAAAGCATCTGTATTCAGACACCATATTTTATACCGGATACCGATATTCTGGATGCACTTAAGATCGCGGCCAAGTCAGGTGTAGATGTGAGAATCATGATACCATGCAAGCCGGATCATCCATTTGTATACTGGGCAACGTACTCTTATCTTGGGGAGATGATAGAAGCAGGTGCCAAATGCTATACTTATGATAATGGATTCCTGCACGCCAAGTGTCTGTGCGTGGATGGACAGGTGACCTGTATGGGCACTGCGAATATGGATATTCGAAGCTTTGCACTGAACTTTGAGGTTAACGCGGTAATCTATAGTGCCAGAGTGACCAGACAGCTGGAACAGGCATTTCATAATGATATGGAGAAGTCCACGCTGGTTACACGCAAGATGTACCGGAACCGTGGCATGGTGATCCGGATCAAGGAACAGGTATCAAGGCTGCTGTCGCCGGTTTTATAAAGATTCTGTGAAAAAGGTTTTTTTGAAAAGTTAAATGTGATATACTTAAGAGCGTTTGATGAAAGAAAGTACGAGGTGTATTTATGAAAAAGAAATTAGCAATGTTAGTTGCAGGAACGCTTGCAGCATCTATGCTTTTGTCAGGATGTTCCAGCAATGACGCATCCAATGATTACGTAACAGTAGGTGGATATAAAGGTATCGAAGTAGACGACGTGGAAGAGCCGGCTGAAGTGACAGATGATGATGTCAATAATTACATTGAGGCAGTTCGCAATCAGTATGCTACTTCCGAGCAGATCACAGACCGAGGTGTTATCGCCGGAGATACGGTTAATATTGACTTTGTAGGTAAGATGAATGGAGAAGCATTTGACGGAGGAAGTTCTGAAGGATATGATCTTAAGATCGGATCAGGTTCTTTTATCGATGGATTTGAGGATTCTATTATCGGTCACACACCAGGTGAGACATTTGACTGGAATGGCAAGTTCCCGGATGATTACAGCAATAATCCGGATCTGGCAGGAAAGGATGTTACATTTACCATTACAGTTAATTACATTAATGGTGAGACGCAGCTTCCGGAACTGAACGATGAGTTCGTACAGGAAGTATCTGAGAAGTCTAAGACGGTCAAAGAGTATAAGAAAGAGATTAAAAAGCAGCTTACTGAGAGCAGCACGACAGACTATGATACACAGCTTCAGGATGAGGCATGGAATGCAGTACTTGAGAAGGCTGAAGTTAAGAAATATCCGGACGGAGACGTAGAGGATATTGAGAATCAGATCAAAGAGCAGTATCAGAATGCTGCAGATTCCTACGGACTGGGATTTGAAGACTTCCTGGCACAGTATTACAGCATGTCAGAGGATGACTTCAATAAGCAGGTCAAAGATGCAGCCAAAGAGACGGTAAAGCAGAGACTGGTAGCACAGGCAATCGCTGATAAAGAAAAGCTGACACCAAGCAAGAAGGAACTGAACAAAGAGTATAAGAAGCTGGCAGAGCAGTACGGATACGAAGATGTTGATGCATTGAAAGAGATCGCAAGCGAAGATACACTTAAGAATATCGTGATCACTAATAAAGTAAAAGACTTCCTGGCAGAGAATTGTATTCAGGTAAAGAGTGATAAGAAGTCTGATTCATCATCTTCATCAGATTCAAGTTCCAAATAAGAAAATAAGTGCGAATGATACAGGACTGTACACGAAAATAGTGTGCAGTCCTTTTTATAGCATTTATTTGGAATAAAATAACCCCTAAGCAGACGGGGTACGTTGTCTGCTTAGGGGCAATCCGTGTCCGGAACAGCATCACAGATAATTATTTGATTTCATCAAGGTCAAGATATCCGTGTGCTTCCAGTACATTCAGTACGGCACGTCCGTCCATGGTACCTTCCATAATACGACGGGCACGTACAGAATCTCCTACCTGATAGATGGCTACATCTGTATCATCGAATGCTTCTTTCAGCTCCGGAAGCAGTGGATTGTTTGCTTTCATACCAAGGCAGTTGAATCCAAGGTCAAATGCAAGCTCTGTAATTTCTCCGTTTGGAAGTTTTACAACAAATGAATTTTCCTTTACCTCCTGAAGAGCTGTATCCACATATTCTTTTACGCCATATTTGTCGTGCGTTTCACGCATAGAGCATTTTGTGATAGGATCGGCGAGCATACCAATCTGTGGCAGTATATCAACGATTGTACATTCTGCTCCACGTGGTGCAAAATATTCAATTACGTCAAGACCAACAGATCCACCACCGATTACTACGACTTTCTTTCCGTTGCAGACGTCATCAGGATATTTACCGTCATTTACATTATTGATCATGTCGAAGATGGTACTGACATTTCCTGCTTCCAGGTTTTCTTTCAGACCTTTTATCGGTGGAACAAGCGGAACAGAACCTGTTGCATTTACAATGATGTTTGGTTTGAACTTCTTGATCAGCTCAACATTGGCCTCTGTGTTCAGGAATGTATATAAGTTATCCAGCTTGGATGCACGGTTTTCCAGATATTTCGGAAAATCTTTCATACGTGTCTTGCTAGGCAAGTTGGAAATGAAGGAGGAAAGGCCGCCGATATGATCTTTCTTTTCAAGAAGGAAGACATTACATCCGACTTCAGCGGCTGTACAGGCAGCTTCCATACCTGCTGTACCTGCTCCGATGACTACTACATTACAGTTTTTATTAACTTTCAGTTTTTTATAAATGTCTCCTTCCGGAACGGCCGGGTTTACGGTACAGCGGATCGGACGGTTCACTCCGATACGGTTGCCTGCACATCCGACATTACAAGAGATACACTTACGGAGCATATCTTCTTCACCTGACTGTACTTTCTTTACCCAGTTTGGTTCAGCAATAAGACCACGTCCCATTCCGACGATATCTACATCACCGCTCTCGAGTACTTTTTCTACAATTTTAGGATCACGGTAGTTTCCGGTGTTGATTACAGGTTTGCCGAATTTATCTTTTACAGCTCTTGACATGTAGGAACGCCATCCATCTGGAAGGAAGTTTGAATCAATCTGATACTGAAGTGATGGATTCAATCCGCATGATACATCGTACATATCTACGAACTCATCAAGATATTCAAGATACTCTAATGTATCCTCCAGTGTATTTCCGCCAGGTACTCGTTCTTCGGCAGAAACACGAACGATGATCGGGAACCAAGGTCCGACTTCTTTTCTTACTGCCTCAAGGATCATACGAGGAAAACGAAGACGATTTTCTACAGATCCACCGAACTCGTCTGTTCTCTTGTTATAGTATGGAGAAATAAACTGGCTCATCAGGTAAGAATGTCCGCAGTGAATTTCTATTGCATCGAATCCGATTGCCTGAATACGCCTTGCTGCTTCTGCATATTTCTTAACGGTTGTCAAGATTTCTTCTTTTGTCATCGGGCGAGGAATCTCTCCGCCGGCTTTTGTTGGAACATTAGAAGAAGAAACAGTTTCCACTCCGGTTCTCGTTGAAGATGCGGATGCACCTGCATGGTTGATCTGAATTGCAACAGTTGCTCCATCCTTATGAAGACTTTCTACCAGCTGATAATAACGCGGCATATAACTGTCATGATCAATACGGATCTGGCTTGTACCATTTGATCCAACCGGATATTCTACGTTTGCATTTTCTAATATGATAAGACCAACGCCACCCTTTGCACGAAGTGAATAATAATTCATATGACGGTTGCTCATTTCTCCGTTTGCTTCACCATAATTTGTTCCCATTGGTGTCATTGCAATACGGTTGCGAATGGTTGTACGCTTTACGGTCAATGGTTCAAAAATATTTGGGTATTTTGTTTTCATGAAGTGTATCTCCTTACTTTAAATATATGGTTTATATGGGACTCTTTGTTTGTGACAAAATTATCATACTTCATTTTAACAATAACCACAAATACTAATTAATGGCAGAAATGATGCGTTTAAGCTATCGATTAATCTTCAGATTCTTTCTTTATAAATTCAATGAACCGCTGTACCGCCGGTAATTGATAGCGATCCCGCATCCAGAACATGTAATGGCGGTAAAAAAGATCCATATCTTTAATAGAATGAATATGAATAGATGCTTCATCCAGTGAATCAACTTTCGGTACCAGTGCAATTCCAAATCCTTCTTTTACGAGAGCCATAATAGAGTGCTCGTCCGGACATGTTACGATGATATTCGGTTTCATACCCAGTCTTCGGTATAAACGTTTGGAATATCTTCCGGGACCGGAATCCTTGTCGTAGCCGATTATGGGGTAATTCATCAGTTCCTGGATTGCAACATCATCATACTGGTTCAATTCATGTTCGTTCGGAGTAATGATTACCATTTTTTGTTTCTGCAATGGATAAAACGCCAACTCATCATCATTATCTATAAAAGCACCGAATCCCAGATCCAGTTCTCCCATTTTTACTTTCTGAGCGATGGCAGGGCTGTGATTCTGGTAAAAGTTGAACGATACCTTTGCATTTTCTTCTATATTAAGGAACTTTCGAACTTTATGAGGGATGTAGTGACTGGCAAGTGGGAAGATGTATCCGATATCAATGTAGCCATTACCGGATGCAATCTCGTTCATTTTAGTTTTAGCAACTTCGCATTCGGATAAAATACGGTCCGTATATTCTTGAAACAGTCTGCCGGCCTTAGTAAGCACAATTCCCCGTCCCTGCTTTTCAAACAGCATCACGCCAAGCTCTTTCTCGAGCGAGGAAATGGCTCTGCTCAAGGATGGCTGCGAAAGATAGAGCTTCTCTGCAGCCTTATGATAGTTCTCATATTCTGAGACAGTTTGAAAATATAATAATTGATTGAATGTCATGTTCACACCTCTTCCTTGAATACACCATAACATATTGATAGCTTAAACGCATTAATTTTGTGCTTAAATCCTTTCGATCATGATGCGGGTCATTCAATTTTCAAACAGGCAGTCACCAAAAAATAAAAATGGTGGAATTAACAAGCGAAGAATAATATAATGATGCCAGAGAATCATGGATAAAGATTTTTAATATATCAGCTGGGAGTCAATCCCCCAGCTGATATAGCCTCCGGCAGGATTGCAGAGGCATTCTTGAACGTGAGAAGGAGATAGATTATGAATATCGTAAAAGTAAGAAACGTTGAGATTGGTGCAGGAGTTCCAAAGATCTGCGTACCAATTGTTGGTATAACAAAAGAAGAGATTATCACAGAAGCAAAATCATTCGATTCTATTCCGGTTGATGTTGTTGAGTGGCGTGTAGACTGGTTTGAGCATGTATTTGAATTTGACAAAGTGTTGGATGTGCTGAAGGAACTGCGAAAAGCTCTGGGAGAGACTCCGATTCTTATGACATTCCGCACTTCAAAAGAAGGTGGCGAAAAAGCAATCGGGGATGCCGCATATGCTGAGTTAAATATCAAGGCAGCGCAGTCCGGATATGTCGATCTTGTAGATGTGGAAGTGTTTACAGGTGATGAGATTGTAAAACAGATCATCGAAAGTGCTCATGCAGCGGGTGTGAAGGTTGTAGCTTCTAATCATGATTTCTTCAAGACACCGGACAAGGATGAGATTGTGTCCCGTCTTAGGAAAATGCAGGATCTGGGTGCAGATATTCCGAAGATCGCAGTTATGCCGCAGAACAGAAAAGATGTGCTCACACTTCTTGCCGCTACAGAAGAGATGTCAGGCACATATGCAGACAGACCGATCATCACAATGTCTATGGCAGGAACAGGTGTGATCAGCCGTCTGTGCGGGGAGGTATTTGGCTCGGCACTTACATTCGGAGCTGCTAAGAAGGCTTCTGCTCCCGGACAGATGGGTGTAAATGATTTAAGCACAGTTCTTGGCCTGCTTCACAATGCATTATAATTCCGGGAATATTTCTTTGAATTCCCCCGGTGCGAGGGCTTCGTCTAATGTGAAGTTTCCCATGGTAACTCTTTTCAGCGCGATGATGCAGCAGCCTACAGCCTTAAGCATTCTGCGTACCTGATGCTTTTTCCCTTCGGTGACGGTAATCTCGCCAAAAACGATTGGATGCTCCGGACGGTTATGGCAGCTTGCAGACTGAATCTCCGGATGAAGTGTGGGAAGGACTTCTTTTAATACGCTTGTGGCGGTGACACATACGTGTGCAGGAGCCGTCAGCCTGTCGCTTCCCGTTAACTGTACACCGTGTTCCAATGCATAGAGATCTTCCTCTGACAGCGTTCCCATTGCTGTGAAGAGGTAGGTCTTTTCTTTTTTATAAGAGGGATGTGTCAGCTTTTGGTTAAACATGCCGTCATCTGTGACGAGAAGCAGTCCTTCGGTAGCACGGTCCAGCCGTCCCACCGGAGACAGATCTGGATTATCAAGATCAGAAAATAATCCATAACGGTAGGATAACGGTCATCGCGCCTGGCGCAGACACAGCCAAATGGTTTGTTGAACATATAATAGTGGTACATAATGACCTCCGTAAAGTAAGCATTCTCGCTACATTATTTCTGAAAATCGGGTAAATGTCAACTGTCATACACCGCCTTTACTTGTGAAAATGGGTGTGCTACACTGAGGACAGAAGAGGTGACTGCGTATGAAAAATTATTCGGAAGATGCAAACAGACAATACCATATACAGACTGCAGAGGGCGAGGTAGGACGCTATGTGATCCTGCCGGGAGATCCGGGGCGCTGTGAGAAGATTGCACAGTACCTGGATCATCCTGTAAAAATAGCTGAGAATCGTGAATTTGTAACATATACCGGAGAGTTGTGCGGTGAAAAAGTCAGTGTGACATCGACAGGTATCGGCGGACCATCGGCGGCAATTGCCATGGAAGAGCTGTATCGGTGTGGTGCGGAGACATTTGTCAGGATCGGAACCTGTGGGGGCATTCAGCCGGAAGTGAAGAGTGGAGATGTTGTGATCGCAACCGGTGCAGTACGGATGGAAGGAACCAGTAAGGAATATGCACCGATTGAATATCCGGCGGTTGCCGACCTGAACGTGATAAATGCCCTGGCAGATGCGGCGGAGGATATGGGTGCAGATTATCATACCGGAGTTGTGCAGAGCAAGGATGCATTCTATGGACAGCACGAACCGGAGAAATTACCGGCAGGGTATGGGCTGATCCAAAAATGGGAAGCCTGGAAGATGCTTGGCTGTCTTGCATCAGAGATGGAGACGGCGGCGCTTTTTATCGTGGCATCCCATCTGCGGGCAAGGGCAGGAGCGTGCTTCCTTGTAATGGCTAATCAGGAGCGGGAAAAAGCCGGGCTTTGGAATCCGGTAGCGCATGATACAGATCTGGCTGTCCGCGTGGCAGTTAATGCTGTGCGCAGGCTGATACAGGATGACCACAGAAAGGCAGTAAAGAAGGAGCACGATGAGAATGGCTAAAGGTGAAGGATTAAATGCAGATATGATTTCCAGACTGATTGATCGCGCAATCGAGGAAATGTCTTATGCATATACGCCTTATTCCGGTTTTCGCGTAGGTGCGGCATTACTGACAGAAAGTGGTGAGATATATACAGGATGCAACATTGAAAATGCAGCATATACACCGACTAACTGTGCAGAGCGGACTGCGTTTTTCAAAGCAGTCAGTGAGGGAGAGAGGCATTTTGCCGCCATTTGCATTGTTGGCGGAAAAGATGGGAAGCTTGCCGATTATACATCACCGTGTGGCGTGTGCAGACAGGTGATGATGGAATTCTGCGAACCGGAGCAATTCAAAATTATACTTGCGATCAGCCGGGAAGAGTATCAGATTTATACATTAAAAGAATTATTGCCGGAAGGCTTTGGACCGGCAAGGCTCGCAAGATAGATACAGAGCAATAGATGATGACAGCAGACGAGGAGTGACGGATATGAAAGAATATAAGAGAATATTTGTGATCGTGATGGATTCACTGGGCATTGGTGCTATGCCGGATTCGGAAAAATTCGGAGATATTGGCGTGGATACATTTGGACATATTCTGGAGCGGATGCGGACACTGGATATGCCAAATCTCCGGAAGCTTGGTATGCTGAATCTGCATTCCGGTGGTGATATGACAGGTATCAAACAGCCTGTGGGAAGATATTGCAAAATGGCTGAGTGCAGCAATGGCAAGGATACCATGACAGGACACTGGGAAATGATGGGACTGCGTACGGAGAAGCCATTCCGTACATTTACGGAGACAGGATTTCCACCAGAACTGATCAAAGAACTGGAAGAGCACTGTGGAAAGCGGGTTATTGGCAACAAGAGTGCCAGTGGTACAGCGATTATTGAAGAACTGGGTGAGGAAGAGATCGCAACCGGAGCTATGATCGTCTATACGTCGGCTGATTCTGTGATGCAGATCTGTGGCAATGAAGAGACTTTCGATCTGGAGAATTTGTATCGGTGCTGCGAGATCGCCCGGGAACTGACGATGAAGGAAGAATGGCGTGTCGGACGAGTCATTGCAAGACCATATATTGGTAAGAAAAAGGGTGAATTTAAGCGTACAAGTAATCGCAGAGATTATGCGTTGAAGCCGTCAGGAGCAACTACACTGAATGCACTTGCAGATGCGGGATACGATGTGATTGGCATTGGGAAGATCCATGATATTTTCTGCGGTGAAGGAATTACCGAAAGTCTGCATTCCACCAGTTCTGTTAATGGTATGGAGCAGACGATTGATATCTGTAAGAAGGACTTTGAAGGGCTGTGCTTTGTGAATCTGGTGGACTTTGATGCGCTGTGGGGACATCGCAGGAATCCGGAAGGTTACGGAAGAGAGATCGAGAAGCTGGATAAGAATCTGGGTGTACTTTTAGATACCATGCGGGAAGATGATCTCCTGATATTAACAGCAGATCACGGGAATGATCCAACCTACACCGGAACGGATCACACGCGTGAATACGTACCGTTATTGGCATATTCAAAGGAAATAAAAGAAGGCGGCAAGATACCGGATACAGATACATTTGCGGTGATCGGAGCGACGATCGCAGATAATTTTGATATCCGTATGCCGGAAGGAACCGTTGGATATTCTATCTTAGAAGAACTGAAATAAGGATAATAGAAACAGGGAGCAATGAAGTGAATGATTAATCGAGAAGATATGCTGGAGCTCAGCAGAAGAATGACACCGGCCAGGGCATCAGTGGCAAGAATCGCAGGTGCATATTTTGATGAAGAAGGTTATGTGGATGGAACATTTAATACACATTTTCTGAAGCTTTCAGAAGCAGAGCGCAGCCGTAATCTGAATCAGGCCAAGACACTCCTCCTCGCTAAAACAAACGAGGAACTGAAGGAATATCCGATTCCGGCAGCAGAACGGAAACCGGGAAGTATCTGGCAGCTTCTCGATGGAATACTGGAATCAGAATTAAAAAATGATGCATTTTTAGATATCTTATACGAGGTGATCAGTGAGAAATATCAGCCTGGTTATTCTTACGCGTGCTTTTTATATTTCGGACAGTACGATGTGCCGGTCAAGGGCAGTGATAAGGAATGGTTGGAAGGATCGGAAGAAGTCTATACTTATCTGCTATGTACACTTAGTCCGCTGGAAGGCGAGTATGAGCCGGGAAAACCAACAGCGGGATTCCTGTATCCGGCGTTTAAAGAGAGAAGTGGGAATTGCGAGTATATGAATGTTTTAAGGTTAGGTTAAGGCTCCGCCCATTGTACCTTAAGATTCTTTTGCTATACTTACAGTATAGAAACAAAGAACTACTTTTTGAAATATAAAAGGAGACAGGAGGAGTTATAATGGGAGCATGGAGTCGTAAAGGACTGAAAGAAAAAGCGAAGATTAGATTAAAAGCAAATTACTGGAAGGCGGTGCTTGTCGGGTTACTCGCAGTGTTGATTGGAGGTGGAAGTTCAGCAGCATCTGGAGTATCATCTGGTGTACAATCGAGTTCGACAGATGTGATTGGGGATTCGATTGTGAATAGAATACCTTATATCTCTCCGGCAGGTACGATTATGATAATTCTGTTTGCATTGGCTGTGGCATGTATCGCGATTGCGATAGCAATTGTTTTAAATGTATTGCTGATCAATCCACTGGAGATTGGACGCAACCGTTTCTTCTACAGAGATCTGGAAGAAAATGCAGAGATTAAAGAGGTGTGCTTTACATTTGACAGAGGCTACAAGAATGGTGTGAAGATTATGTTCTTCCGTGATCTGTATACCATCCTCTGGTCACTTTTGTTTATCATTCCTGGTATTGTTAAGTCTTATGAATATCGCATGATTCCATATATTCTGGGCGAAAATCCAGACATGAATCGGGAACAGGTATTTGCAATGAGTAAGCAGATGATGGATGGAAATAAATGGAATACATTTGTCCTGGATCTGTCATTTATCCTGTGGGATCTTCTTGGAGCATGCACAATGGGTATTCTTCACGTATTCTATATCGAGCCATATAAAAGACTTACGGATGCCGGGCTTTATCAGGCATTGAAAGAACAGATGTTAGCAAGAACAGAGAATGTAGTGGGAGAACAGTAGGGAAAGACTCTTATGAAATATGTGATTTTAATTGCTGATGATGAAGCAGAGATCAGAGATTTGCTCAGATTATATTTGGAAAACAGTGGATATGATGTCCTCGAGGCCGCAGATGGTCTCGAGGCATTGGCGGTTCTGGAGAAAGAACATGTGGATCTTGCAGTACTGGATGTGATGATGCCGCGCATGAATGGGCTGCATGCGTTGAAAAAGATTCGGGAAACGAGTAATATTCCGGTGCTTGTATTTTCTGCAAAAGATGCAGATTCGGATAAGATTCTTGGGCTCAATTTGGGCGCGGACGATTATCTGACGAAGCCATTTAATCCACTCGAAGCAGTAGCAAGAATTCAGTCGAATATCCGACGTTTCTATTCGCTGGGTGGGCATGATGGGAAGATGGAGTCAGAGACTGCCAATCTGAAGGTGAGGGATTTGATGCTGGATACAGAAAGCTGCGTGCTGTATCGGGAAAAAGAACCAATCGAACTGTCTTCTGTGGAATACCGGATTATGTATATGTTCATGGAACATCCCGGAAAAGTATTTACAAAAGGACAGATCTTTCAGGCTGGATGGAACGAAGAATATATGGACGATGATAATAATGTTATGGTGTGCATCAGCAAACTCAGAGCAAAGTTATCAAATGATGGAAGTAAATATATCAAGACGGTCAGAGGGCTGGGATACCGATTGGAGAAATAGACGGAGGAAAAGGGAATGGCACAAACAGATACGTCGCAGACAATAGAACATCTGAAACGTTTCCTGATTATTCGTCTGTTGGCAGTAATGGTATTTATCTTTGCCTGTGAAGCAATTATTAATCTGATTGTAACCAGAATCATGTTTCCTGTTTTTAATACATTATTTGGGACAGAGCCGATTTTTACAAATCAGTCAGCAGGGGAAAATATTATCTTATTGCTGCGAATGGCCGGTTATTTGTTGCTGACTGGAATTAATATACTACTTCCAAATGGTCTGGCTGGAATATTTTCCTATATTTCAGCAGGTTTGTGGAAAAACAGCAATCTTCTTACCGGAATGTCCGGAACGGAACAGATGTTGATATTTGTAGTGTTGTTTGTTTTTATCTGCCTTTATCTGCTTCCGTATATGGTAGGCGTTTTATATTACAGCGGTATTGTGGTAAGGAAAATGGAAGAGGTGCGGGAATACGACAGAAGGCAGCAGGAAGCATTTGCCAGAAAGAGGAATCTGTTGCTGTCCGATATTACCCATGATCTGAAAACTCCGATCACAACTGTTGCTGGATATGTACAGGCATTGAATGACGGCATGGTGGAAGATCCGGAAAAGCAGAAGCAATACCTGGAATCAATTCGGAAGAAATCGTTGGAAATGAGCGAGCTGATCACATTGCTTTTTAATTACGTGAAGCTGGACAGCGAAGGATTTGATCTGAAAAAGGAACGGATCAATATCACAGAACTTGTCCTTCAGCTTGTGGCAGGTGCGTATACTGATATGGAAGAGGCTGGGATGATTCCTGATATAGATATTCCGGAAGAAGCGGACTATGCAGAAATAGATAAAATGCAGTTCAGCCGTGCGTTTACAAATTTGCTTACGAATGCTATCAAGCATAATGAAGCAGGAACCAGCATAAAAATCAGCATGAAAAAGAAGCTTAGTTATCTGGTGATCAAAGTCATGGATTCCGGCGAGAGGATCGATTTGGAGTTAGCACAGCAGTTGTTCGACCCGTTTGTTATGGGCGATGAATCGCGAAACAGCCGGGGCGGAAGCGGACTTGGATTAAGCGTCTCAAAAAAAGTCATTGAAATGCACGGAGGCAATCTGACATTGGAGCAGCCGACAGAAGAAGGATATACGAAAGCATTTTGTATTAAGATAAAACAAGTGGAAGAGAAACCATATGAATATGAGTAAGGGAAGAATTTTAACATAGACATACATCAAAATGCCCCTGCATAGATTGTAAAAAACGAACTATGCAGGGGTTTTGTATGAAAGAATATATTGAAGAACGTGCAATTGAGATCGCCTATTATATCATCGAACATAAGGCTACGGTTCGCCAAACGGCCAGGCAGTTTGGAGTCAGTAAGAGCACTATACACAAGGATGTGACAGAGAGACTTCTTACAGTTAATCCATCGCTGGCAGCGGAGGTGCGCAAGGTTCTGGATGTGAACAAATCCGAGCGGCACATCCGCGGCGGTATGGCGACGCGTGAAAAATATCTTCATCAGCACGAACTGTCAGAGACAACATTTAAGACAGTGTAAATACTCTGGTCGCGATTGAGAAGTAGATCATGATCGAACAGGTATCTACTACAGTTGTGATCAGCGGCGATGCCATGATGGCAGGATCCATGTGCAGCTTCTTTGCAAACAATGGAAGCGTACAGCCGATGATCTTAGCAATGATGACAATCAATGACAGCGACAGTGCGATAACGATTGCCATTTTTAAATCTTTGTACATAATAAAAATACGGATACCGTTGGCAATTGCCAGACCGATTCCGACTAGCAATGCGATGCGGAATTCTTTGAAAATCACCCGGAAAATGTCTTTGAATTTGATCTCATCCAGGGCAAGTCCGCGAATGATCAGAGTCGAACTCTGCGAACCACAGTTACCGCCGGTATCCATCAGCATCGGGATAAATGATACCAGAAGTGGCACTGCCGCAAATGCATTTTCGTAACGGGTAATGATCGTTCCGGTAATTGTTGCGGAAAACATCAGCACTAGCAACCATACGAAACGATTTTTAGCGTGAGCAAAAACGGATGTATCAAAGTAGCTTTTTTCACTTGGTGTTACAGCGGCCATCACAGTCATATCTTCTGTGGCCTCGTCTACTACGACATCAATAGCATCATCGACGGTGATGATGCCAACCATTAATCCGTCCGCATCCAGTACCGGAAGGGCAAGAAAGTCATATTTAGAGAAGAGCCTTGCAGCTTCTTCCTGGTCGGTATGTGTATGAACAGAGATGATCTCCGTCTCCATGATGTCACCAATTTTAGTGTCATCATCCATGGTCATCAAATCCTTGGCAGTTACGATACCGATCAGCTTTCTGCGTTCCAGTACGTAACAGGTATAAATGGTCTCTTTGTGGATGCCGACTTCCTTGATGTGGCGCATGGCATCGCGCACGGTCATGTCTTTTTTCAGTGCCACATATTCAGTAGTCATGATACTTCCGGCACTGTCATCAGGGTAGTTCAGCAACAGATTAATATCGTCACGTTTGCTGCTGTCTACCGTGTCCAAAATACGGGTAACCAGATTAGCCGGAAATTCACCCAGCATATCTACGGTATCATCCATATAAAGGTTATCAAGAAGCTCTTTCAGTTCCTTTTCGGTAAATATCTCTACCAGATAAGCCTGCATGGTGCTGCTCATATTGGAAAATACGTCAGAAGCTTCGTCTTTTGGAATCAGCCGGAATGCAATGGCCAGTTCCTTATCTTCTAATTCTGAAAGCAGAAGAGCAATGTCTACTGCATTCATTACATTTAATATATTCTGGATTGTCTTGTAGTCTTTCTTCAAAAGCAGATCTTTGAAGATTGTTATTGTCATATTCATCGGAATCCCATCCTTTCATTAATATCAGTCGAAAGTTGTATATCAAATTATCCGCGTCCGAATCCATTACTCTCACCACCTTTTTCTCGTAAAAATATAAAAAACCTCATCAAAGCCTGAGCAATGACAAGGTTGTTCTGTCTCCAAATAATCATCATCGTTCAAGCTTTAGTATCGCAGGGCTTAATAATTGCATTAGGTTATGCCTTAAATACGACATAGCCTGTTGACCAGCGAATCGTGTCTCCACGTTTTTGCGGCAGCAATCTTAGGAATAACCATATCCCTGCGGTAACCTCACCTACCGAGAATATTTAATTCTGCAAACTCATTCTACCGCCCGAGGTAGGGGATGTCAACCAATAGTTACTAGTTATATGAAGAAATTGGGTTAAATTTTGGTAAAAGAAATCATACTTCGATGCTTGTAAATATCGGAGTGCTATTTTATAATGAAAAGAAGTACGGAAGCCTGGCATAGTGTCTGGCTTTCAGGACAAGATTGAGGAGGAACACAGGTGGATAGAGAATTAGTAATTGTACTTGATTTCGGCGGACAGTATAATCAGTTGGTTGCAAGACGTGTCCGTGAGTGCAATGTATATTGTGAGATTTATTCTTACAAGACTGATATTGAGAAAATCAAGGCTATGAACCCGAAGGGAATCATCCTGACCGGAGGTCCGAACAGCTGTTATGAGGCGGATTCTCCGACATATGCAAAGGAATTATTTGAAATGGGTATTCCGGTGCTCGGACTTTGCTATGGTGCACAGTTAATGATGCATATATTAGGTGGTAAAGTAGAGCGTGCAGATGTCCGTGAATATGGTAAGACAGAAGTATTTGTAGATAAGACATCTCCATTATTCGGTGATGTGTCTGAGAAGACGATATGCTGGATGAGCCATTTTGATTATATTTCAAAGATTGCTCCGGGATTCCGGATTACAGCACA
The DNA here is from genome assembly GCF_003464045.1 of Dorea sp. AM58-8. Classification (NCBI taxonomy): domain Bacteria; kingdom Bacillati; phylum Bacillota; class Clostridia; order Lachnospirales; family Lachnospiraceae; genus Dorea; species Dorea sp. AM58-8. The sequence continues at coordinate 184,306 of NZ_QSDM01000004.1, forward strand.
CACAGCAGACTGCCCAACAGCAGCGGCAGAGTGTCAGGAGAAAGGACTGTATGCAATTCAGTTCCACCCGGAAGTATTGCACACACCAGAAGGAACCAAGATGCTGTATAATTTTGTAAGAAACGTCTGTGGATGTGCCGGTGACTGGAAGATGGATGCGTTTGTAGAGAATTCTATTAAGGCTATCCGTGAAAAGGTCGGAGACGGTAAAGTGCTCTGTGCATTATCAGGTGGTGTAGATTCATCTGTAGCAGCTGTTATGTTGTCAAAGGCAATCGGTAATCAGCTGACCTGTGTATTTGTAGATCATGGACTTCTTCGTAAAAATGAAGGAGATGAAGTAGAAGCAGTATTTGGACCAGATGGACCGTATGACCTGAATTTTATTCGCGTGAATGCGCAGGAACGTTTCTATAGTAAGCTTGCCGGAGTGGAAGAACCGGAGAGAAAGCGTAAGATCATCGGAGAAGAATTTATCCGTGTGTTTGAAGAAGAAGCTAAGAAGATCGGTGCAGTAGACTTCCTGGTACAGGGAACCATTTATCCGGATGTAGTAGAAAGCGGTCTGGGCGGTGAATCAGCAGTGATCAAGTCTCATCATAACGTAGGCGGACTACCGGATTATGTAGATTTCAAAGAAATCATTGAACCACTGCGTGACCTGTTTAAAGACGAGGTAAGAAAAGCGGGTCTGGAAATGGGTATTCCGGAGTATCTCGTATTTCGTCAGCCATTCCCGGGACCGGGACTTGGTATCCGTATCATTGGAGAAGTCAATGCAGAAAAAGTACGCATCGTACAGGATGCAGATGCAATTTATCGTGAAGAGATTGCAAAAGCAGGACTTGATCGTGGAATCGGACAATACTTTGCAGCACTGACCAATATGCGAAGCGTTGGTGTTATGGGTGACGAAAGAACCTATGACTATGCAGTAGCATTGCGAGCAGTTAATACCATCGATTTTATGACGGCAGAGGCAGCTGAGCTTCCATTTGAAGTACTGCAGACGGTAATGAGCAGAATTATTAATGAGGTCAGAGGAGTCAACAGAGTATTCTATGATCTCACGAGTAAGCCGCCGGGTACGATTGAGTTTGAGTAGAATCCGGTGAGCCGCAAACCCTTTGTTTATAAGGGGTTCAAGGCTCTCCGTTTTCACGATTGCACACTGATTGCACAGTGCGTGGTCTTAATATACAATAAAAAAGCGGTTTATGGGCCGCGGACGGGTGCTGCTTCTTGGCGGGAGGGCACCCGTTTTTTCTTCCTCATGCACGGTGGTAGTCCGCCGTGTGTTGGTTGCTCGTGTAGTTCGCGATGCTCGTCTTCGGCTCACTGTAGTTGAGGATGCCGGTGAGCTTCTTTGCGACTGCTTGGTTGGTATTGGGATACAGGTGCCCATATGTCCCAAGCGTGGTCTGTATCTTCTCATGCCCGAGCCGTTCCTTGAGGAGCAATGGGCTTTCTCCCATGTTGATGAGAAGTGACGCGTGGGAGTGGCGAAGGTCGTGAACCCGGACGCGGTGAACGCCTGCGAGGTCTGCGAGCTTCTTCATTGCACGCGGAAGCCTTGTCTTTGTAGTCGGAAGCCCGTTGTAGCTCAATACGAACTCACAGTCAGGGATGACAACGCGCTGCACCTTGCGCCATGCGGCGAGTTCGGAAAGCGTGTCCTCATCCAGATAGATGGAGCGGATTGCCGCACGCGTCTTCGGTTTCGTGAACTTGTAGTCCGACTGGTTGTGGTAATAGAGCGTTTTGGTGATGGAACAAAGCCCGGTCGTGAAGTCGATATCGCTCCACAGGAGGGCAGATGCTTCCCCAAGCCGCATCCCACTCATGAATAGGAAGAGCAGGCTGATGAACAGGTAGTGCTCGTAGTAGTCTCCCTTGTAGAGTTTGGAAATCACCTTCTCGAACTCATCAAGCGTCCAGAAGTCCACAAGCGGTTTCTGCCCACGAACGTTGCCGACCATCCGTGACGGGTTCCTTTCCGTAATACCCAATATGACGGCACGGTCGAAGGCAACGGAGAGCATTCCCTGTGTGACGCGCACGTAGTTCGGGCTATATCCTGCGCGGATGAGGGCAAGCTGCCAGTTCTGTATGTCGATTGGCTCGATGGCATCGGTAAACTTCTCGTAGAAGCAGGAGAAGTGTTTCCGCACCGTACCGGCGCGGTTCTCGAAGGTACTCTCCTTTACCTGTGTCTGATACCAAGGCAGGTAGGTGTCCTCAATGAACGTTCCGAAGGGAATCCTTTTCTGTTCGGTGGGAAGCGATTGGGAAGCAAATTGCAAAACGAGTTTTGCATATTCCTCTTTCGCTTCTTTTTTTGTCTTGAATCCGCTCCGGTATTTCTGAATCCGCTTTCCCGTGGAATGGTCGAATCCGAGATTGGCGCGGAAATAGTAGGTGCCGTTATCGGCTTTCTTAATTTGGTCGTTTGCCATTTGTCTTTACTCCTTTTTCAGGAGCGCGACCAGCGGCATCACCGTCTAAGGCAATCCCAAGAAGCTCCTCGACGGCTTCCGCCGGAACGCGGTCGAGCTTGCGTGAGGAGTAGAAGGGATAGCCCTTCTCAACCATGCGAATTTTCGCCAGACGGATGATATCGGTGGCGAAAGAGTTCCCATAGCCGAGGGCAACTAAATCTTTTTTCGTTACGGTTACCATGGCTCTCCTTTTGACAGGAAAGCAGACTACTCGTCTTTCTGACTGTATTGTAGCAGGTCAGAGCGTGTTTGTATATAGTCTGCTTCCTTTCCTTCTTTCTGGTTGTCTGGTTTCCTGTGTTTGTGGTTTTACTGTTTACGGTTTAAACCTCAGCATCGCACGCAACAGCTTCGCCTGCATGAACGACTTCATCGAGAGGTCGATGCCGTAGTCCCAGAAGCCATCCGCGTCGGTGTAGAACCCGGTGCAGAGTCCGTCCATGAAGTCGTTGAAGTAATCGAGCACCGCCCCGGCAGCAAGGGCATCTCCGCTTGTCGCGGCAACGACGGTATCGTAGTCAATCTTTGTCTTTGCCATGCGGGTCACCCCCTTCCGTCAGAATGTCCGCAAGACGGGCGAGCGCACGGGCGCGACGGTTCTGCACCGTGGAGCGTGGGAACCCCATGTCCTCACCGATACGCCTATCCGACCATCCGGCAAAATAGGAGAGCAGGATGATTGCCTGCTCCTCTGGGCAGAGTTTTTCCAGCGCATCCGCGAGGTCTTTGTCTGTCACGCCGATAGGCTTCCCGGCGGCATCGAATACGGTTTCCCGCTCCGGCACGTCCTGCCAGTCCGCAAGGCTTTCGAGTTCACTTCTTCTGAGGTCGCAGAACAGCACCTCGCGGTTGCGTCTCCTTTTGCGCTCCCTCAAAACGTCCGTCCGCGCGTTCACGAGGGTCTTCCGGCAATAGGTCAGGAACATGCCGACCACTTCGTTACGGTTCGCTTTCTCTTTCGTCATCTTTTTTTCCTCCTTTCGGTATAGGCACGATTTCCGTGCCCTTTCCTGCCAAGAGGAAAAAGAAAGCCCCGCAGCGTCGATACGCTACGGGGCGCGGGGATGGTGCCGGGAAGGAAATCGGCACCAGAATCAGGAAGAAGCGGCTGATGCTTAAAAACCGCTCCGCTACGATTCTATCCCCTCGATTCCCAACTTCCGCTTGAAATCTTTGCGGTTCTTCATTCCGATTTCCCGACGGCGCGAATTGCCGTCGTACTTCACCGGGAACCCGACCTCAACGATGCGGTCGAAGACACGTCCCCACGGGTCATCTGCCGTGGCGTTCAGGATTCTCTCGCGAAAGTCGAAGTTCGTCGTTATCACCATCGGTTTCCCTGCCTTGTAGCGTCCGTCGATAACGTCGTAGACGTGCTCCATGACGTACTCGGTGGAGCGCTGGGCACCGAGGTCTTCAAGGATGAGGAGGTCTGGGGCGAGGATTCTCTCAAGGTTCCCGGAACGCTTCTCGAAGGAGGATTCCATCAGGTTCACGACCTGCTTGATATCGGTCACGAGACAGGAGAACCCGCGCTCGATGACGGCGTTCGCGATGCAGGACGCATGGAAGCTCTTGCCCGTGCCGCGCTTCCCGTACAGGACAAGCCCCTCCGGGTCTTTTGGGTCGAGGTCGCGGCAAATGCCTTGCAGACGGTGCTCTGAGCAGCGTTCCTGCCGTCATCGGCATCGAAGGTGCAGAAGGCGTACCTGCCGGATGAGGGGAAGCACTGCTTCCTTAGCCGTTCCGTCCTACGCCTTTTCTCCGCCCGCTCGGCTTCCTCGCGCTGCCTGTCCGCTTCCTCCCTCTGGCAACGGCACATGGTCGGGACAAGGTGCGGCTCCTTGAAGATTCCGCCCGCCGGGAACATCCGCTCGCGTGGCTCTCCGCATTTCCCGCAGACGAGGATGCCGTCCGCGTCGCGATAGTCCTCGCCCGGCTTCCGTCCGTCCTGCTCCTTGGTTTTCGTTACGTTTTCACTCATTTACCTCGTCCTTTCTGCGTTACCCTGTCTGAGAGCCTGTCTACGGGACTTTGCAGTCTTGTTCGGGCAGTTGCTGCCACATGACATTTAACGTGTCATAGGCAGGCTCTCAGGCATTCTCAGGGGCATTTCTAGTACATGTTCTCGTCGATATATCCCTGAGCCGTCTCCCGGTCACAGCCCCATTTCGCCATGACCTCCTCGACGGAGGGGATTTTCCCGACCGCATTGGCCTTCGGTTCCGTGCGTGCGGGAGGGGTCGCAGCCTTCGGGTGTTCGTTCCTGTCCCAGACTGCGGCGAGTTTCTTCCAGTCATCGACGGGCTTTCCGGAGTTCGTGCGCCAGCCGCGTCCCTCGTTCACATCGAAGAAGCGGTCGGGGTCAACTGCGAATCCCATCTTTGCGAAGCGCGAGCGTACTTCCTCCCTTGTCGGGATTCCAGAATCTGTCGCTCCCTCCCCATCAGCTATAGCTGTAGATGTAGATGTATTCTTATATCTATCATCTATATTCTTAGGGCGTGACAGATTTTGTACATCGCCATTTTCGGCTTGTTCAGCCGTGCTACCTGCGGTTTCATTGGTATGTGGCGTGTACAGATTGTTGTACATTTCCGTGTACAGCTGTACGTCCATTTGTACACCATTTTGTACAGTGTACATTTGTACATTCTGTACACTTTGTACATTCTGTACACTTTGTACACCTTGTACATTGCCTTCCGCCTTCTGTATACCGTTTTCTTCCGGGATGGCAGGAGCGGGAAGCATGGCTGGGAGTTCCGAAAGGTATTTGTTGATAGTCACACGGCTAAGACCGGTGGCCTTGCTCATCTCGGTTTTCGTGGCGCTTGGGTGGGCGGCAAGGAAAGCGACAAGTTTCTCACGCTTCTTCTCGGAAGCTGACTTCCCACTGCTCTTTCTTGCACGCTCCTTGGCTTTGCGGCTCCGGTTTCCCTCGCGCATCGCGTCGATTGCCGGGACGTTCTGGTTGAACTCCCAGTCCGCGATGGCGTAGATGCCATCCTCGCAGATGACAAGGCCGAGCTGTACGAGCGGCTGCATGCATTGCCGAAAGGCGGGAACGGTCTTCTTAGTGACCGCAGCAAGCATCTCGTCGGTGTAGGGAACGCTTTCGTGGAGAAGGAGCTTCCCGGCGCAGCCGCATTTCACCGCAAGCGATTGTAGACGGGCGAAGACGGTGTAGATGGAGTCCGCATTGTCCATCGCGTCGATGAGTAGGGCTTCCTGCGTGTCGAAGAACTCACTGTAGTCCCTGCGCCACGCTCCTCGGAGCTTCATTGGTACACCTCCGGGGTCTTCTTATCGCGTTCGGCTTCGGAGTAGGCGAGGTGGTCGAAGGGTGGGAACCTCGCGACAACCGCGAGGGCATGAGTGTACTTGGCGTGATTCGCCCGGTAGCCGAAGGAGGAGAGCATATCCATGACTTCGATATCCGTGAACGTGCCGTCATCGGTCACGATGGTGAACGTGCCGTCATCGTTTTTCGTGACTGTGCGCGTGTGGATTTTAGCCAGGGCGAGGACGAGTACGGTTGCGGAATCCCCATTCGACTCATGGTCGATGAGCGTCATCTCAGGTGTCTCGTAGAAGTTCAAGGGGATGTAGTAGTAGTAGCTGCTGAAATCCATGGTGCTCCTTTCTGCTTGCAATCTGTGATTATGTTTTACTATATCTGTCCTGTTTTGTGGACTTTTCCAGTCAGATTTCATGCTTCTTTCACAATTAGACACGCGTTTTGAGATGGTTCTGCCAGATTCGCGTCCCGTGCGGCGGTGCGCTGTGTTACAGTAGCGAAAGTCCTTTCTGCCTGTTGCTTTTATCTCGGAGTGCGGGCAGGAGAAAAGGGGGCCTGTGATTTCGGTCACACGGCTCCCTTTTCTGTTACCAGTCGGAGTTTTCGCTATCCGGTTCCGCTGCCTGTAACCCACCATCAGCGACAGGCTCCGTTTTTACCGTTTTCTTCTTGCGTGCATCGAGACGCGCCTTGGCATCCTCCGGTGTACTTCCGTGGGCGGTGAGCATGTCGCTCACCTCGTCTGCATGGCTCGCAAGGAATCGGTCGAGTGCGTCGAGGTCGAGTTCCTGCCAAGCGCAACCGACGGCGGAGAGCACACTTTCACCAGCGGAATGGGTGACCAGAGAGCGCCACTTCCGGTTCCGCTCGCGAATCTTCTTTTCAAGTTCCTTTTTCTTCGCTTCGAGTTTGGCGAGTTCCGCCTTCTGTTTCTCGATACGCTCCTCGAAATCTTGAATGGTAGCCATGGTTCTTCCTTCCTACTTGACGGCATCCCTGAACAGATTGTGCCATAACGCGCGGAGGATGGTAAGATTCCGGCAGGGCGCGGTGCCGGAACAGGGGCGAAGGCACCGTGCCCCGGTTTTGCGAAGAAAAAGGAAGGAATTGGGCAGATGTATTCCAAGGATGCAGGGAAAGACCAGATGCTGATGACGATGGAACGCGCGCTTACAAGCGGGCAGAAGGCAGGCTTCTTCTTCCTCGGATTCCTCGGCGGCGTCGCCGGGATTCTCGCCGCATCCCTGATGAACATCAACGCGCCGTACCGACCGGAGGGAACGAAGATGGCGGCATTCGGATTTGCGACGGCCTGCGTTCTAGGCACCCTTATCGCACTTGTTGGCTTCATCGCGCTCCTTGGTGCCAGATAGAGGTGGCAAGATATTGAAGGACTTCCTCAATCAGCGTCCGGCATTCTTCCAGCTGCACCAATCCGTTCGTGTGAGATGAGAAGGGGCATCCTGCGCGGGTGCCCTTTTTTCTCTGCATTGTTATGATGGTTTTATGGCTTGCCGTGTTTGTGGTTTGATGGTCTGCTATATTTATTGTTAGTTAGCCAGAAGGGAGCAGAGGGTGGAAAATATGCCTGACAATGTGAAAGACAATCCCGTCGAAAAAAGGAAGCCCTGCTCGCCGACCGTCTCAGGCTGCATAAGGGTTACAGGCAGCGGTTCGTGAAGGGGAGGAACAGACATGGACGGATACACGCTTTCCATCAGTCGTTGCAGTGGCGGTGACGGGGTGGAGGAGAGCTTCAAAGCGAAGATAAAGCGTCGAGAAGCTGCGCTTGATGCCTTTGCCGTTGCAGAAGCGTACTGCAAGGAAAGTTGGATGGTCTCAAGATGCGAGCGGGAGGGATTTGACGGTTTCATCATCGACCTGTGCTCCGATGCTGAGGATGAGACCATCCGTCTCGTCAGGCTTGTGCCCGACAGCGAGGATGGCATCATGGATGATGTATTCCGTCTGGAATACGGCAGTTGCGAGTACAAGGTTTAGGCACGCCATCGGCGAGTTCATTCATGCTTTTATATGCAGGATATAAGGAGTGTACGGTTCGCCTGTTTGCTGGTATGCCGTTCTGCTATATTTATAGTCAGCAAAGGGGACGGCAACCGAGCTGCCCCATGGCAGGAAGGACGAACATGAAGGACAAGAAGTTAGAGGAAGCCATTGACTATGTTTGCTCCTGTTGTCCCTATATCTTTAGCGGCAGCGCTGAATGGAACAAGTCGAATCCGGCATTTGCGGGATGGCGCGACTCTGCTACCAAGTATTGCGACCGGTGCATGGTTCGCAAGATGACAGACTTTTACAATGCGCTAGACGAGCATGAGTTCTCAGAAGGTATGCCGGAGTATCAGGCGATTGTGAACTATTAGGGCAGAGGAACCACGGGGCATCCGAGAGGGTGCCCTTTTTCTTCGCATTTATATGCAGGATATGTGGAGTGTACGGTTCACCTGCTTGCTGGTATGCTGTTCTTCTATATTTATAGACAGCAAGAGGGGCGGCAACCGAGCTGCCCCATGGCAGGAAGGAAAAACCATGAGCACACCGTCCGTCACCATCCTCAAGAACCTCGTCCTCAACTGGAAAAGCAATCAGATGGAAGAGGAGACCATCGCCACGTTCTATCGCCACTATGACGGTTATCCCAGCTGCCATGCCATTGATATCGCCAACTCGCTCGTTGTGGCATCGCGAACCAAGCCTGAACAACATATCGACTTTTCGGGAGCGAGCGTGGAGAGGAACATTCTCAATAACCGAAACTGGTGTCAGCATTTCCTCAAGGCGATGTGCATGGCGGATGCCGATATCGAGTTCATCGGGGAGGACAATGTGCCCTCTGCGAGCTACACCTATGTTGTCACGGGCGCTTACGACAACTTCGGCGGCAAGGTCGGCATCGGCGCAGAAGAGTATCTGAGCAGAATCAACATCAAGGTTTACGAAGGAGATGAAAACGGGAATCTCGTGTTTGAGGGCGGAGCCGCTGAATGTCTGGCATGGGCTGACGGATATTGCGGGGATTGCTAAGTCGAGTGAAGGGCATCCGAGAGGGTGCCCTTTTTCTTTGGCTTTTTGGGAGCCGCCCTGCGGGCGGCGTGAAGGCCGAGGGGGGCTGCGGGAACGGGGACTCGGGAACGGGTGGACTGACCTGCCGGGGTTTCCAACATTCCGACAGGCTCCGGGTCAGTCTAGGAACCCTCCGCCCATCGGAATGTTGAAAACCCCTTCTTCTCGGGAAACCATAGGCCGCAGGAGCGGCAAAGCTGGGCACGCCGCAGCGGCTCGGTAGAGGGCGGGGAAAGGAGGGTCGGTGGCTCCGCGACGGGAGGTTGGCTTTTCTTGGCACCCAGCGGTTTCGCGGGGTCTGTCCGTGGCGCGGTCGCCTGCGCTCCCTCAGATTAGGGGCTGCTCGCCCTAATGACCCGAGTTCCATGGAGAAGGCGTGGAGTCTCGCGTTGTGGTGTGTGCTGGTATGCTATAATGCTGGTTATCGGGTAGGCAAGTTAGCGGGATTGCCTAGTAGACGGAAAGGAATCATGAGTATGGCGAGATACCACTACACGCGAGAGAACGAAAACGGCGTGGTACTCTATCTGGAATCGGAACCGGCGGAAGATGCGATGGACGAGTTCGACGATGAGATTGCCGTTGGGTTCAGCGGAAACGGGTATCTGAGGTTTTGGACGAGGTGCCGCAGGGCGGCGGAAGCGCTGCCGAATGGTCTCAAGTATGCGGCGGGCGGCAGATGCGTAATCACAGATACGTTCACGGGCGAGGAAAAGATTTGGAGGGTGGGGCGTTAGCCATGGACATTCAGGGCATCCGGGAGGGTGCCCTTTTTGCTATGCATAATATGCAGGATGTATGGAGTTTCCCGCTCATATCGTGTTTTCCTGCTTGCTGGTATGCCAGCCTGCTATATTTGTAGACAGCAAGAGGGACGGCACCGGAGCCGCCCATGGCAGGAAGGGGTTTAGGATGAAGCGTGCGGAGCTTGACAGGCGGATTGCAAACGGGGAAACGCTGGACGATATCGTTCCTGCGCTCATGGATGACGGTGCCGATATCACGTCCTACGATGACTTGAAGCGTTTCGCCATCGAAAAGATTGAAAGCGATGAGCTGTATCTTGCCGAGCATGTCCTCAAGGCGTGCCTAGATGTTGCCGATTACTACGGTTACGATTATTCGATGGGCACATTGGAAAAGCCCACTGCTATTGATGGCGTGGAAGACTTGATTGATTACGTGGAAGATTGAGACGGCGGCAGCACGGGGCATCCGGGAGGGTGCCCTTTTTGCTATGCATAATATGCAGGAGGTATGGAGTTTCCCGCTCATATCGTGTTTTTCTGCTTGCTGGTATGCCAGTCTGCTATATTTATAGACAGCAAGAGGGGCGGCAAGCAGAGCTTCCCAAAGGCAGAAGGGACTTCAAGATGGCTACTTTGGATGTTACGGAGAAGGTCAACGTCCTCGTGGACGCGATTGGCTGGGAGAGTTTTTGCGAAGAGCTGATGGAACGGATGGACGAGGACGCTCTCGATGCCGTCTGCGACCGTATCGCACCGCGTTACGGCGTGGAGCTTGCGGGGAGTCGCTATGCAGCCTAAAGACACGGAGGAGCGCCGCAGGGCAATCGACCACGTGAACCGGGCATATGCCGATGAGGACTACGATAGGTACGAAAGGCTCATCGAGCGCTATTGTCATAGGTTCGGGTTTGACGGCGATTACGGTCTTTTTGAGGATGCCTGCACGGATGCCCGTTTGTTCGGTCACGGAATCGGCTAGAGGAGGAAACATGACGCTCGAGGAACTGTTCGAGGAGACTTGCATTCAGGGTGAAATCGCGATTCAAAGCTATGATTCGACGGGTACTACGATTGAGCACTATCTAGGTGATGCGGAGGAGTTCTACCCTGACGAACACCCGCAAATCCTTGAAAGGGAGGTCGGCTATATCTTCCCGCTCATGGAGGTAGAACCGACCATCTGTATCGAGCTGAAAGATGAGGAGAAAGAGGGATGAGCGGCATGAAGGTCAAGGAGTTGATGGATAGCCTGAAAGGGGATTGTTACCGCTTTCGCGTCCATTATCCAGAGGAATGGGAGTTTGGACTCATAACGGGAGCGACTTTCTTCGGCAAACGTGGGCTGGTCTTGCAGCATGGGGAGGATGACGTGAGTTCTTTCACACTGAACCCGTCTTGGCTTTCCTGCGAGGACGAGACGCAGCGTTGCATCATGGTCGAGATTTATTTGGAGCCGTAAGGATGGGCGCGGGGAGTAAGCCCCTGCGCCCGTGGCAGGTCTGCGCAGGGGATGTTATCGGTAGTGGCAAGCGGGTCGAGTACGTGTTCGAGCGGTACGGGGAACTGTACATAAACGCAAGCGACGAGGAGCTTGTGCGGCAGGGGAAGCGAACCTATGGAGAGGAGCTTACAAGGCTCTACGACCTCGACCTTTCCGGGTGGAGGGTCATCGGCCATTACGGGTGCGGACGCGGCTACGAGGGACGAAGCTGGTATGACATGGGGAAGCCGTTCGGATGGCGCTAGAGAAGGGATGAATATGGGCAAGGAGAAAATCGAGGAGAAGGACGTGCGGCTTCTGAGGTATGCCGTCGAGCAGGCGTTTGACGGGGCGATGAGGGACGGGGCATTGACGCTGTTGAACCGTCTGGTCGATTCGGCTTCGGAAGCGGCAAATCTTGAGGAAGAGCTTCTGAACCTCAAGGGGGAGTATCAGAGGAGCATGGAGAACTCGAAGCGTGGGGCATTCAAACGCCTTCATGCTGCCTACAAGCGCAAATGCAGGCGAGAGAAGCTGATGGCGAAGGGGCAGATGCTTTGCGCAGACGGCAAGCCGGTCATGTTCGGTGAGACCCTTTACGGAGGGGACGGACGCGATTGGATGATTGTCGGGATTGCCGGAAAGTGGTCGTATGACGTGTACGGGCTGCACGTTGCGCATGACGGGAAAAAAGAGAAGAAACCGCTTCGAGCGGAATGGCTCGTCCATGAGCTGACGGATGCCGGGAAAGAGGTTTAGGAAAAGGATGCTGCCAACAAAGAAGCTCTGTCCTAGGTGCGGGCGCGTGCAGCCAGCGGGAGCGTTCAACTTGGTTCGCGGCGGAAGGGAGCTTGCCGGGTGGTGCCGCGCGTGCAACCACCGCTATTATCTCGACCGCAAGGAAGCGGGATTCGTCAGGAAGAACCCGAGCGGGCGGAGGATTGCGCATGGAGGGTATACCGATGCGGTCGGCAGGTATATCGACCTCGGATAGGGAAAGGACGGGCATCCGGGAGGGTGCCCTTTTTTCGTGCAGGATATGCAGGATGTATGGAGTGTACGGTTCACCTGCTTGCTGGTATGCCGGTCTGCTATATTTATAGACAGCAAGGGGGACGGCAACCGAGCCGCCCCATGGCAGAAGGGACTTCAAGATGAAGAACGTCAGGGAGCTTGAGACCTATGGTGCAATCCTTATCGGCTGCGGGATTATGGCGTACACGCTCATGCTTGCGAGCGTGGATGCGCCGGTCTGGGCGACAATCGAGTTTGTTATGGGTACGCTCTTCATGGTGGTCGGCGTGTGGTGCGTCTACCTTGCGGGTATGGAGTACGACTACCAGATGGAAAAGCGCCGCTACCGTAACAAGAGGTAAGCACTAGCAGACCATAACCGCTATCGGGAGGAGTTCGGTCGGTAAAGGAGCTAGGGCATCCGGGAGGGTGCCCTTTTTCTTTGGCTTTTTGGGAGCCGCCCTGTGGGCGGCGTGAAGGCGCGGGGTCGTTGCGGGAACGGGGACTCGGGGGCGGCTTTCCCACCCTTCCAACAGCCTGCGGGTCGGGCTAGGAACCTCCGGCCATTGAAAGCGCGGAAAAGCCTTCTACTTGGCGGAAACGGGAGGACTGACCTGTCGGGGTTTCCAACATTCCGACAGGCTCCGGGTCAGTCTAGGAACCCTCCGCCCATCGGAATGTTGAAAACCCCTTCTTCTCGGGAAACCATAGGCCGCAGGCGCGGCAAAGCGGGGCACGCCGCAGCGGCTCGGTAGAGGGCGGGGAAAGGAGGGGCGGTGGCTCCGCGACGGGAGGTTGGCTTTTCTTGGCACCCAGCGGTTTCGCGGGGTCTGTCCGTGGCGCGGTCGCCTGCGCTCCCTCAGATTAGGGGCTGCTCGCCCCTAATGACCCGAGTTCCATGGAGAAGGCGTGGAGTCTCGCGTTGTGGAGTGTGCTGGTATGCTGCATAGCTATAATTACAGATAACAGCAAGGGGGACGGCACCGGAACCATCCCAAGGCAGAAAGGACGGAGCAAATGAAAATCGAGAAAAAAGATATGGTCATGGTCTATGACGGGGGCGGCACTGTTCCCCACTGCAAGTATACCGGCAGGTTCGGTGACCTTACGGCATACTGGCAGGAGATTGTCTCGGATGCGGTTTATCTGTTCCGGCTGGGGGAGAGCGAGGAGTGCGACTGGCTGGTTCTCCTCGGTCAGCCTTGGTCACCGTATTCACCGGACGGCATTCGCTAAGGAGTTGAAGGGGCATCGGGAAAGAGATGCCCCTCTTTTTCGATGCAACGTAAGTAGGGAGCGTGGAAATGGATAAGTACGAGGTCATGGCAGGCAAGATGGCACCCTTGACCGACGGGGCGCACCGTAAATGGGGATTCACCGGAAAGGTCGAGACAAGGAGCTATGAGCGGCTGGTCGATGCACTCATTGACTTTGTTGAGACCGGAGACGGCCTAAAAGCGCGATTTCTCACAGGGCTTGCAGCGTGCTTGGCAGCGGATAGGAAATCTGTCGAGAATCGTGGGTTCGGGGTCGCGGTCAGGAAAGTCCGGTGCCATCGGGGCGAGGAGGAAGCAGTAGCCGCCGCCCGCGACTTCATCAGCGAGCACAAAAACGCCGTCAACGACCAAAAGCACGGCATCGGCTCTGTCACCTATTGGGTAGCCGTCGTTGAGCGTGCGGTGGAGGATGCGGTCATGGGGTGGCTTCCCTGCGACCGGGACGGCGTGACTGAGGATGAGGAAGGCATGGTGCCGGACGATGCCACAGTCGCATATATCAGCACCTTGGACGGGAGCCGCGAAGAGCGGGCATTCAATCTTGCAAAGCACGATTACTATGGGTTCCTCGACTACAAGGAAGACCGTTATACGACGGTCTACGGTTACATGGATTAGGTGATAGATATGAACAGCATTTGCTTTGACACCGAGACCACCGGTCTTCATCCGAACGGTAGCGACCCGGATGAGATTCTGACCATCTCCATCATCGGAAGGGACGGCTCCGTCCTGTTGGATGAGAGGTTCCGACCGACCGTGAAGACCGAATGGCCGCACGCGAGCGCCATCAACGGCATCTACCCAGAGGACGTGGCAGACCTGCCGACTATCGAGACAGCCATACCGCGACTGAGGGAAATCTTTGCAGGGGCAGACGAGGTTATCGGCTACAACGTCGGATTCGACCTCGGGTTCCTATCCGCCGTCGGGGTGCGCCCGAGGGAGGACGCACGCATCACGGACACCATGAACCTGTTCACGTGGTTCATGGGAAGGCGTTACAAGTTGGTGGATGCCGCCGACCACATCGGATACGAGTGGACGGGCAGGGCACACGGTTCGCTTGCCGACGCGCTCGCGACGCTTGCCGTGCAGCGATGGCTCGAACAATGGCTCGTAGCAGAGTAGATACGTGCTTAGGGCGTGTGAAGCATTGCTTTTCACACGCCCTTATCTTTGCAGCGCAAGTGTGTGCAATCTATGTGGTTATCTTGCTCTCTGGGTTGCTGGTATTCTGGTCTGCTATATTTATAGACAGCAAGGGACGAAAGTTTTCCCGGCAGGAGGATTCCAGAATCCTCCGCAAACACCATCGAGAGATTGGAAAGACAATGGCTATCAACCGAGTGACCATCATGGGCAACCTCACGCGCGATGCGGAGCTTCGCAAAAAGGGGGATGCCACGAGTGTCCTCACCTTCGGACTCGCCATCAACGAGAAGAAGAAGGACAGCGAGACCGGCGAATATGTCGATGCGCCGGTGTTTGTCGATTGCGCCCTGTTCGGTGCGCGAGCCGAAGCACTTGCTCCCTATCTCACCAAGGGGAAGAAGGTTTCGGTGGATGGACGGCTCCGCTACCACTCTTGGATGAAGAACGAGGAGAAGCGCCATGCCCTTTCCGTCCTCGTGACCGATATCGAGTTTGCGGACTCGAAGGGTGCCGGGAAGGATACGGTTCCTGCCCAGGGGCAGTCTACGGAACCGGAAACGTATGATGCGGATATTCCGTTCTAGGGAGGACGGAATGCACTTTCGTGGCGATTCAGTGCGGGAAATCCCCTTCATGCTCTTCCTCGGCCTGCTATTCGCGGTGACCGTCGGATGGTGGGCGTTTCTCACACTTACGGTTTCGGTCGTTTTCGGAAACGTGGCTGCTGCGGTATTCGCCGTGTGCTCGTTGTTTTCCATCACCGTCGGTTACGGGCTTGTACGCGCATCCGATTCTCGTGAGTAGCGTTTTTCAAACAGGACAGAAAGGACTTCTAACATGTACACGATTCTGATGCTCAACCAGAAGGGCGGAGTCGGCAAGACCACCATCGCGGACGAGCTTTCCTTTGCGCTTGAGCGTCGCGGCAAGACCGTGGCGTTCGTCACTACCGACCCGCAGGGCGGTTCCGTCCATGAGGTCTGCGATGACCCTGATTTCGCGGAGGAGTGCGATTTTCAGGTTGTCGATACGGCGGGCGTGCTCGTGGGCGGTGTGAACGATTGGTGCCGCGCGGCGAATCTCATCCTCGTACCCATGCTTCCGAGCACGCGCGACATGGAGCCGACGCTGAGAACGCTCGATATCGTGCGTGAGTCCGGCACTGGCGCAAAAGCGTATGTCATCGTCAACAACTTCTATGCCTACGGCACACTCGACCGTCAGCTCGTGGAGTACCTTGAGGGCGAGGAGGTTCCCATCATCGCGAAGATTCCACGCGCCGTTGCCCTCTCACGTGCCGCAGCAGCCGGTGTGTCCGTGGCGGAGTACGACCCGAAGAGCCATGTGGTCGCCCCGATTGAGCTGCTTGCAGATTCGGTTCTGAACGAAGAGGAGAAGAACAATGGCTAACAAGACCACAGCGAACGCGTTCATGGCGAGCGCGCAGAAGTCCAAGCGCGAGATGGCGGATATCCAGAAGGAAGGTTCCGGCAAGCATGAGACGGACGAGGTGGAACTCAAGAAAATCAGTCTCCTCATCCCGGCTTGGCTCCACAAAGAAGCGCAACTCCACCGCGTCGAGACGGGGGAGAGCATGACCAAGCTCATCGTCCGACTGCTTGCCGAGGAGCTTGGTTAAGGGGATGGTGATGAAGGGATGGGCTTGATGGTAACGGAATCGGAAAAATCGAAGCACGACATGCTGCGTGCGATGCGGAAACACATACGCGAGAACGGCATCACAGACTTCACCGATTTTCAGGACTGGTGCGATGAGAACAACGACTGCTGGTCTCAGGCACTCGATAGCGGACTTTCGTCGGTTATCGAGAAATACATCGACGGGCGTTTTTATTAGAGAGGAAGTGGAGCCGGTAGATGGATTCACTTCGGAAAAAGGGATTGGAACATGAACCTAATCACCATGGTTCCCGCCACCGCGAGGTTTATCGCGCAGATGCGGGGGATGCGAAGGTACATCGTCGAGAACAATGTCACCGAGTTTGCGGTATTTCAGAATTGGTGCGATGAGAACAACGAGAGGTGGGCGGAAGCTCTTGACAGCGGATGCGCCATTGCTATCGAGAAGTTCATCGCCGACTGGAACGGTCGGGCGGATGCGAACCGTTGGAAACATGCGGCGCAGCCTGACGATAACATCTGGGACAACGAGTTGAAGTAGGAAGTAACGATGACCGAGAAAGAGAACCATCTGCCGAACCTTAGCAGCGAGGAGCGTGCCCATGCGCTAGAGCTTGCCATGCAGGCTCGCAGGCGCTATGCAGCACTCAAGGCTCGCGTGAAGTCCGGCGAGCTTACGTTCACGGATGCGATGGACGAGGAGGATGCGAAACGCATTTTGGTCACATCGCTTCTGCAAAGTGTTCCGGGTATCGGTGCGAGCAAGGCGGTAGTCATCATGCGACTGTACCGGATACCGAAAGGCAGGCGTGTCGGCGGACTCGGCATCCGGCAACGTGAAGCGCTGATTGCTCTGGAAAAGAACGGCTGGAAACTCGGCTCACTCGAACAGCGCAATTCGTGATGCATCCGAATTGGGAGCACTGGCGCGACTTAAAGGGAACCTGTCCCGTTTGCGGAAAGCCATCGCATGTCGGTGCGAGTATGAGGACCGGTAGATATTACTGGCTTCATGACGATTACGACATACGAGAGTATTACCGCGAACATGGCAAACATTCCAGTCTCGCT
This sequence comes from Dorea sp. AM58-8, assembly GCF_003464045.1. Classification (NCBI taxonomy): domain Bacteria; kingdom Bacillati; phylum Bacillota; class Clostridia; order Lachnospirales; family Lachnospiraceae; genus Dorea; species Dorea sp. AM58-8. The sequence continues at coordinate 201,576 of NZ_QSDM01000004.1, forward strand.
GAAATCAGTTTCGATGTGTTTCAGGAGATGACACGTTGCGCAAGGGAACATGGAATCGAACCGGTGGCTACGATTGGGGGTGCAGAAGCGGCAAGCAAGCGCGTGCGATGCATCGAAACCGGGAAGGAATACCGCAGCATCCAAGACGCAGCCGATGATGTTCAAAGAAGCAGAGCATCCCTTTCGTCCGCCATAAAGAGAAGCGGAACATGCGCAGGATGCCACTGGGCACTTGTATAGGGGCGGACAACCCCGATTGGTTCGAGTTAGAGCTTGCCGGTTGGCAGCAAGCAATCAAGTTGATGGAGGATGCAGTAAAGCTCGGAAAATGAGATTACGTCCATCGGTTTTCAATGGAATTGATTTCGTCTTCGCAGGCGATGGGAACCCGAGGTGGCGGCACCTCGGGTTCTTGTTTCCGGGCAAGCCGGAAACCCCGCAGAAAAGGCATGGGAAAGGGTGCGGCGGCACCCCCTTTTCCATGCCTTTTCTGCTCTCGCACTGATAGAATATCAGTGCTCACCGGCCAAGGCCGCTCTTCGAGTTGCAAGATTTGGGAAGTGGGTACTCAAAGTCCACTAACATGGACTTTTCAACCCTCTTCCATCTTGCTCCCGAGCGGCTTTCGGAGCCTTGACGGGAGAGCGCTTTCGCTTGAGAAAACCGGTAATTTAGGATTCCCGGTTTTCTGTAGTCAGCAGAGCGACTATCCGATTTCGTGTCACTTACAAATGGCGGCGGCGCAATTTGCCTTAAGTGTTTTACGAATAATGGAAAGGAGAGAATTGCGAGATGCGTAATCGTGAGGTTCAAATAAAGTTTTACGCAACCGAGAAAGAGAGAGAGTCCATTCGCAGAAACGCGAAAAGAGCAGGAATGAAAATGGGCGAGTATGCCCGAGCGGTTTTGACTTCCGACGATGTTTCAATCAAGGTCATCGACACCGAGCCTTTGAAAAAGGCAGCGCACGAACTCGCGAAGCAGGGAACGAACCTAAACCAGTTCATGAAGTTCCTGAACACCTACGGCGTGAAAGTGTTCGACCCGGATGAAGCGAAACGTGTTTTGGAGAAAGAGGTCTCGACATTTTCTGAAATCATGGAAGCGCTCGCGGCGCTCCGAAGGGAAGCCGACAGGAACAATGTCCATCTGCAAATCGAGGATTTTAACAACCTCGATAACGAATGACAGGAGATATGGGAATGACTTACCACGCAATGTTTTCGCTTAACATCATGACGGGATTATTAGCGCTTGTTATTAGCGTAAGTCTATTCTGCAAATCCGTAGCAGAAGCGAAAGAATGGAAAAGGAAGTTTGGAGAAAGAAACTGGGATTACCTTTATCGAGCTCTCATTGCGTTGGTCGCAATCGCTGCATCCGGTTACGCCATTTTCATTCTCTTTGAAATGCGATAACGGGTTTTGATTCTCTGATTTGCGAGGGTACGAAAATGACGGAATGCAATCGTAAAAATCGGCTTTTGGGAAAGAGCATCCGAAAGATACGGATGCGCCGGAACATGACGCAACGAGAATTGGCGAATGCTATCGACGGAATCAGCGAGCCTAAACGTAGAAGAAAGGTTCGTTGCACGGAAACCGGCGTTGTTTATGAAAGCATAAAGGACGCGGCGGAGAGAACAAAGATATCGCCGAACGGTATCGGTTCAGCTGCATCCGGGATGGCCGGTGGCTACCACTGGGAATATGCCGATGACTGATTCGGAGTGGTTACATTACCGTGACCTGAAATCACGGTGCCCTGCTTGCAAGCGCCCGGCGCATATCGCGAAGAGGGATGGAACCTTCTATTTCGTCGATGACGAATACAACCCGTTTGTCATGCACGCTCCGGTGAAAACGACGGAAGCGGTATTCCGATTTTTCGCGAACGGTTACCGTCGCGAACATGGGACGGAGCCGAAGGTCACAGGGAATCGGAAACTGTCGGAAAGCGATATTCTTTCCGGCATGGGTGCAGTGTCCGTGAAAATAGATTCATGAAAGCAGGAGGAGCGATGGCAATGGCCGATTGTGAAGGCGAGAAGACGATTCACTATGAGGAGGACGGTTGGAGCGTAACGCTCACGAGATACGTGAGCATGGAACTCGGTGAGACCGTTGCATCTTGGGTTGAGTTTCCGAACGGGTGGTATCTTCATTCGGACGATGCCGATGCCGAGTTCACGCAAGATGGGGCAAAGACGTATCTGCAACGCTTGAAATCCGTCTGGATGGAATCGCCGTTTTGGGATAGCGTGAAAGCAATGGAGGAAAAACCGCAATGACAAGACCTGTTATCTGCGTTGAGACCGGGGGTGCTACTGGGATATCGAAGATGCGGCGCGGGCATACCGATGTACGTCCGGGTATATCCGAAACGGTATGGCACTTGAGTATCCGGTGCGCGGGTTTCATTTCAAAAGGGAATGAGGGGAGGAATTGCATTGACCATCATCAAGCAGACCGGTGTGCAGAGTTCCGGTCACATGAAGAACCTGCGCGGTTATATCAACGATGACCGAAAGGTGATTCTACGCGACAGTCTGAACATGGACGGCTGTACGAACCCGAAGCGCTGGGCGCACCACATGTGGATGACGCGGGAAGCCTACGGGCACAACAAAGCGGCAAGGAGAGTCCGGGATAAGAAGACTGGGGAGCTTAAGGAAGCGAAGAACACGATTCTGTTTCACCAGATTCTCGGGTTCAATCCCGACGAGTGTGATTTAAACGGTGGGCGGCTCTCACCGGAAGAGTGCATGAGGTATGCCAAGGAGTACGTGGGAAAGCATTACCCGAACCAGCAGATAGTGTTGGCGCTTCACAACGAATACTGTAAGGCGGACAAGACCCATCGCTATGCCGTCCATATCGTCATCAACCGTACCGACCTCTCTACGGGCAAGCGGCTCGATGAGGGGCGGGGAAAAAGCGCCAAGGTGAAACGCGCCAGCCGCATCCGCGACCTCGACCGCGAGTGGGGGTTGAAACAGGTCGTGGAGGGCGAGCGCAATTCCTCCGTCCACAAAAAGCAGCCGTCCCGTATCGAGAAGGAACTTGCGGCACGCGGCATCGACTCCTATAAGACGAACTTGCGAGAGCTGTGCCGTATCGCCGCCGGGGAAGCGGAGAACATCTATGATTACCGCGAGCTTTTGGAATCATGGGGCGTTGACACGGAGTTCAAGAGGGGGCGCATGTACGTTACCGACACGGACAACAACCGCTATGCCTTCTCCGTGGCGAAGCTCGATGCAGACCTCGGAACGAAGGGGTTGGAAGCTGCGTTTAAGGCGAATGTGGCGAAATCCATCCATGCGGAAGGAAGCGCAGCCGTTGCGGAGAAGAGGAATATCGAGCAGCAAAAGGCGATGGTAACGGAAACGAAGGAGAGGTACCTTGCACAAATCCGAAGCGTCTACCAGAAGTACCGCAAGGAGATACGTGGCATGGAGGGCATGGAAATCGTGGATATCCCCAAGCTGAAACTCCCGCGTCCCGATTCGGATATCGCGGACGATTCGGAGGTCAAGCGCCTGATTCTCGCCTGTTGGCGCGGAGCCGACGAACTCAGGGCGGAAGTATCCTCGACGGTCATGCCGAAAGGGAAGAAGAACGGCGGAAACGCCGGGAGCGGCGGTTCCCAGCGGGCGCAACAGGCACCTACGCAGGAACGCCCGGAACCGAACAAGGAGAACGGCGAGCGTTAATTAAAAAGCGGCGCGGGCGGGATATTCCGCTTGCGCCGCTATACGGGTGTGTGAGAATCGGCATAAAAGCGCCCGCCGTTCCCTTAATGTCGCACATCAGGGAGCAGCGGGCTAAAGCAAGAAAGTTTCTCCACGAAGGAAGAAAACGCGTTCAGTTTACCTCACTATGCGTTCGCGTCAAGCTGACGCTTGAGATTTGACACCTTCAACCACTGGAGAAGGAAGGCAATGGGCGCGAATGCAGCCGGGATGGAAAGAAGAAGTGTCGCTATGAGGAGCAGTCCGAGAGCGTTACCCCACACGAACAGCTTTGAGCGCTTGATTGCACGCCATGCAGCGATGTAGCCAGCCGGTACCGTGCCGACGTAAAACCCGGTAAAGGCTGTTGCAGCCAGCAGGACGGGAACGAGTGCAATGATTCCAATTGCACCTGTCTGAGTTATCAGGGCAGGGGAATTAACGAGAAGCAAAAGGAAAACAACTATCGCCGTTATCGTCCCGACGATATAGAGGAACTTCTTCATCAAATCGAAGACTCGTTTTTCCTCATCATATTCGGCGCGAATTGCCATGGTGTTGTCTTGGTATATCGGGTGTTGGTAAGTTCGCATGTTATGACCTTCTTTCTAATGTCAATTCTAATAAGTCTGTTAGTTTGCATGACGGACGAATTACCGACCGTTCCATGTAAACAGATATAGGTTTACGAGTCTATCTTACTATATTGCTGGGTTGCTTTCAAGCTGGTTTGTTGTCCTATTTGTGCGGGATATATGGAGTATCGTCTTGAAGATTTATCTGGTTTGGTGGTATGATATATTACCAGTAATCAAGCTAGCCGTAAGAAAGGAGATACCATGGCGGGTAAGCCACAGGCAGAGAAAGCCGTTGAGCGTTTCCCGGAACTCGGGTGTTTCGCGGTTGCGGTGCGCCGCATCGTGTACGAGAAGGGGATGACGCTCGACAACGCCATCAAGAAAAGCGGAATCAGCAAATCCGCTTGGTTTGCCGGAATGGCCGGAAGCGGGGGAAAGCCGACGCGTCTGCCGAGTCTTGCGTCCTTTTTCGCTATCGCGGACGGTCTCGGAATCACGCCCGAGGAGCTAATTGCCGCGATGCGGAAGGAAGCCGAAGTGCGTGAGAAGAGCAATGGAGAGAGGGCTGAGAACGATGAGTAGGATTTTCATCACCATAGGGAGCGCTTACTCGAAAGCCGCAAATGTAAACCCCGTGGACGGCATCTGGTGTTCCGACTGCGGATGGGCTGGGCGCGTCGAGGAGGATATGACGGATTCTGAGGAGAGCGAGGAGCCGCTGTTCGAGGAGTTTTCCGAATATGTCCCGAAGTTCTGCCCGA
>NZ_QSDM01000040.1:0-6775 GCF_003464045.1 Dorea sp. AM58-8
ACGGAAAGGCTTGTCCTCTCACACATATTCTATTTTAGTAGGTACAACAGTTGCCTTTCTCCTTGTATTTTCGTTGTTTTCATTACTTGCGTTATCTACAACCCCCATGCCCGGCATCCACAACCACTTTATTTCCAGCGACATCTTTTACGTTGTCACTCGCCGCATATCTACTTACTTTTCTGCTGGCAAATATCAGCCCAGCTAACAATAACACTGTAATCACCAATTCTATTTTCTGACGCAAAAAAATATCCTCCGATGGCTTATATCAATTAAATATATGCCTCTCGGAGGATATCTATTCATTTCCACTTACCTGTTAATATCAGACCTTACTTTCTTAGCTCTGATATCAGTTCACATACTTAAGGATTACATCCCAGATATCAGATGTCTCCTGTCCCAGACGCCATGCGGCCGAACCTGCCAGATTGTAATCTTTGATAAGCTGCAGTTTAGGTGCCAGCGATTCCGCATCTTCCAGCCATACTTCATAAGTACTTCCGTCAGCTTCCCAGGTCGCATAATTCTGTTTGGTCTTATCATCCCATTCAACAGTGACGCCAGCCTGCTCTACTACGGTCTGTGCTTCTGCCATACCGTACGCTGTACTTTCTACATTCATAGTATAGTCTTCATTATCCGTCCCTTTTGCTTTTGCCAGTTCCGCATCGGTCTTCGGCGTCTCTTTCCACACTCTCGTAAAGAATGGGATACCACTGATCACCTTCTCTGACGGAACTTCTTTGACCGTCTGTTCTACACCATTTTTCACATAATCATAAGATGCCACAGATCCTGCTTCCGGTGAGCCGCCATAATGCTCATCATATCCCATGATGACTACATAGTCTGCAAATACACCCTGCTCTTTTCTGTGATACTGCTGATTATATGCCTGTGGTACATAGTTATCCACAGAGAGTACCAGTCCATTCTGACGGCACTTTACAGACAATTCGCGAATAAACTGAATGTAATGTTCACCGCACTCCTCTGAAATCTTCTCAAAATCTACATTAATACCATCAATGCCCGTCGACAACGCTGTTGAGATAATCTGATTAATGAGATTCTTTCTGCTTGACGTATGGCTGAGCAGTTCATAGGATTCATCATAAGAATTAATGCCTCCGTCAAAATCACGGATTGCCGCCCATACTTCAATATTAGCCTGATGTGCATAGTTCACAACTTCTGTACTGGCAATAGATTCCAGATCACCATCTGTATCTGCCACATGGAACCATGTCGGTGATAATGTAGTAAGTCCTTTTGTCTGTGCGATCAACTGCAGAATGCCGCTGTTAGCATCGGTATTCGTCACATTGCTCCAGGCCATATTAATCGTATAATCTTTGGAAATATTCGTATATTCCGGCTCTTTAAAGTCTCTGGAAATCTTTTCTTTCGTAACATCCTTCAATGATCTCTTGGCAATATAGCCGATAAATCCATCTTCTGTACGAACTTTCTTCCAGTCACCTTCGTCCTCGATCACGCGTACCTTGTCGTTCTTCTTTACTTCTGTAAGAATCGGGCTCTTCACACCACCCTGATACCGTACCTGTGTGTCACGTTTTACCTGAGCCACATCAACACTTCCAGTCTCGGTATTCACCATTACACGACTCGGCTTATCGTATACTTCAAAATCCATATTCGTATACTGCTTAACAAAATCAAGTGCAATATAAGCTGTACTTCCTTCAGTCTTTACAATGACATACTCTTCGCTGTTCTTCTCTTTTCCAACAGAATAATCCTTGCTTCCCACGCCAACAGATACTACTCCATTCGGCAATGTATACAGCAACGTATTCTCATTCGGATCCCAGTAGAATCTTTCATTGATATAATCCCGTACGACGGAATATTCCACATACGCCTTACCGTCCGTAATCATCCCTTTCGGATCTATGATCTGATTATTCACAACAATAGCAAGCTGATTATCATTTTCAACCCCATAATATTTATTCAAATCAGCAGTCTCTTTCGATGGTCCATACTTCTTCCATAATAAAAGCGCTGCAATAGTACCTACTATTAATATGATCAGAATAATCATCTTCAATAACAGATTACGCTTACGTCTACGGCGTGTCTGTCTCCTTCCCCGTCGTCGTCTTCTTCTCCTCTGATCCATAATCTACCTCCCTGTTATCTTTTTTCATTATACCAACAAAAAACCGGAGCGTCATTATATATTTCGACATTTTATGAATTAGTTAGAGGGTATTTACGTTTCCTTATTAGTAATCTGATGAAAATACAACTCTTTAATGTCACCATTTTCATTAAGCACATAATCCCGCATATATCCCGTATTTTCCCGCAGCATATGTGCGCGCACGATCTGTGTCGGACTTGCCGGGCTTCCTTCCATTTCCATATAGACTCCCTGCTTCTCATATTGATACAGTTCATTGAAAAGCTTCTGATATTCTTTTTCTTCTGATGTCATGGGTTCCTCCCTCAATGCATCAACTCCCAGCGCAGGACTACGTATAAATAAATGACCGGATGTGCATTGTGATATATTGCCGGTACAGAAAATACGATACACTGCATATAATATTATTAGGCATGGATATGTTGTTGAAAAATCTCTGATGTTTTTGAAAATTCGAATACTGATTATAATCTGATTTGTTGAAAGTACTCCTGTCTGGGAATACTATTTTCTGTACGGCTATTATAAATGATTTCTTATGTCTACGCAAGACTATTTTTAGATTTATTTTATTGAACATTTATAATTTCCTATGCTATACTGTCTAAAAGGAAGTGATAATATGAAAATTGAAAAGATTAACGACAACCAGATACGCTGTACTTTAACAAGAGCAGATCTGGCCGACAGACAGCTTAAGCTGAGTGAACTGGCATACGGTTCAGAGAAAGCAAAATCACTTTTCCATGATATGATGCAGCAGGCAGCTCACGAGTGCGGTTTTGAAGCAGAAGATATTCCGCTGATGATTGAAGCAATTCCAGCTTCCGCCGATTCGATTGTGCTGATAATTACTAAAGTGGAAGATCCCGAAGAGCTGGATACCAGATTTTCCAGATTTTCACCAGCCGGTGGCGATTGGGATTCCAAACGAGACGGCATTTCTCCGAAACTTGACGGCGCAGAGGATTTATTGAATCTTCTTGGAAAAGTAAAAGAAAGCATCTCTGCTGTACCTGGACAGGAGCAGGCCACACCGGATAAGGCAGATAAGAAGCCTTCCGATCTGCGACTGTTCTCATTTGGTACAATGGACAGTGCGATTTATGCGTCTCAGCTCCTTAGTAAGATGTACCACGGTTCGAACACTTTATATAAAGACACAGATGCAGATATGTTCATTCTGGCATTGACCCAGTCTGATCATACATCAAAAGATTTTAACAGAATCTGCAATATGCTGTCCGAATATGGTTCTCAGGAGAATTCCTCCGGAGCAACTCTTGCATATCTGGAAGAGCACTGCGATATTATTCTCGCAGCCGACGCTGTTCAACAGCTTGCACAAATCTAATTATAAAAAGCCGGAAGTCCATATGGGCTTCCGGTTTTAATTATGCTTTTCTACATATATATTTTTATATACTATGCATTCAGAATAGCATTCAGTTTCTCTGTCAGAAGATCTGCGTCAATGCCATGCACCATAGCTGCTTCCTCAATAGACTCTCCCTGAGAAGATGGGCATCCGATACAATGCATTCCAATCTCCATAAGAGCTCTTGCAACATCTTCAATCTTATCTCCACTGGTCATTAATAATTCGCCAATTGTAGTCTCCTTATTAACCTGTGCCATGCTATCGCCTCCTTTATCATTTCTGTAAGCATTCCTTATTATATCCGCTTTTTCCCATTGTGTAAACATTTAAAAGCCGTTTCTTTATAAAATTTGACTATTCAAATGTCAAGATACATTTCTCTTTTTTTCGACATTGTTCAAATTTTATTATATCTCCACAAAACACTCGTTCTTTTGTTTTCGTCGAGTAATCAACCAAAATCGCACATTTTAATGTTGATAATGTTGATAAGTGATGATAAAGTACGGTTTTTTCACGGATTTTCTATTTTTTAATGTTGATAACTTTCCAAACTAATGATGACAATTTTTTACAACTTTTTCCACTTTTGTACATTTTTGTGTATTTTGTACATTTCCGCTTTTCTGATACCATTACATAATAGTATACCCTTGTTACATAAAAAAAGTGTGCAAAACAGGCACACTTTTTTCACATTTTATACCACTCTTCTTACCGTTTTTATACTCATACAGGTAGCCGGAATAATTCCGATACCTTTGGATGGATTAATTGCATTCACAATCTGATCATTTCCTATATATATGCCTACATGTCCCTCATATAATATAAGATCTCCCGGCATAGCTTCTTCATAACTGATTCCAGTTCCTGAATATTCCTGATCCCATGTCGTTCTTGGAAGATTAATTCCAAAATGTTCGTACACAGACTGAACAAATCCGGAACAATCTGCTCCATTTGTCAGGCTCGTCCCACCCCACACATAAGGATTCCCGATAAACTGACAGGCATAATCTACAATCTGCTGTCCAAGTGTCGATACATTAGCAGCCTGCTCCGCTGCCTGCCGGGCCGCTTCTTCTTCAGCCTTTTTTCTCTCCTCTGCCAGCCTTGCTTCTTCCTCTTCTCTGGATTCAGCACACGGTACTGCTTCCGTAATATGCTCAGCTGACGATTCGGACATAATCTCATCCGCCCGTTGCCAGGCTTCTTCTCCCGTAATAATATACTTTGTGTATACGTAGCCGGTTACTGATCCGGACTGCACCCTGGTCCACTCACCCACAGGACCGATAATCTCCGATGCAGAACCCGGATACAGCTTACCAACCCATTCACTCTCTCTGGAAGGCTCGCTCCTTATAAAGAGAAATGTATCCGCATCTACATTTGTAAATGCCATTTTAAAATACTCACCTTTTATCGTAGGTGCCAGATAATCCGATACCGCTGTCTCTATTCCAGTCGAGTATGTTTCATTCTGTACCTTACTGATTCCCACTTCTGGCACAGCCACCTGATTATCCGCAGCTCGTACCCTCTCCCCGGGAAACATCATTGTTCCAACTGCCGTAACTAAGAGCAGTCCGTTTCTAAGACTCGAATTCATAAACATCCTCCTTCTTTCGTCTATGTCTTCTTGTCTTTTGTACGCCTGCAATCAGGCCGGCCGAAATACATCGTCGCCAAATGTTACAGAATTGTTACAACTAATACTTTGCCATTATAACAATGCTTGTATTCTCTGTCAAGGCTTACTCCCAGCATTTACAGCTATATTCTCTTACATTTTGCTTGCGATTTCCTTATATTTCCACATCATCTTCTCTGATTTTATTACGCAAATGTTACATTTTGTCGTTTTTTATTATTTTCCAAAATATCTATTGACAAATCGAACTTTTCATTCTATAATTCAATCATAGTAATTATTACTGTTATTGATTCGAGGAGTAAAAGAGATGGCTACATTAAAATACAGCAGACAGCGGGAAGTTATAAAAGAATATCTGGCCAGTACCAAAGAGCATCCAACTGCTGATACGGTATATCTGCATGTACGTAAGACATTTCCAAAGATCAGTCTTGGAACCGTCTATCGCAATCTGAATCTCCTGGCTGACACAGGTGAAGCACTTAAGATTACAACACCTGACGGAGGCGTAAGATTTGACGCTACCACTACCCCGCATTATCATGTACTTTGTTGCAAGTGCGGATGTGTCCAGGATCTGGATATGAAGCCAATTGACACATTAGATGAGCAGGCACAGCAATGTTACAATGGAATCATCCGATCTCATTCAGTCTTATTTAATGGAATCTGCAGTCAATGCAGTAAGGAACTTTCAACACATTGATTTACTTCAGTATAATTACTGATTTAAATATAATAACTAATAATGTTAATAATATTTTAAAGAAAAGGAGATAAAAGTTATGAAAAAATTTGTATGTTCTGTATGTGGTTACGTTTACGAGGGAGAAGCTGCACCGGCTGAATGTCCAGTCTGTCACGCAGGTGCTGATAAGTTCATTGAGCAGAGCGAAGGAAGAACATGGGCTGCTGAACATGTGGTAGGTGTAGCCCAGGGCGTCAGCGAAGATATCCTGGAAGACCTGAGAGCAAACTTCACTGGTGAATGTTCAGAAGTAGGTATGTACCTTGCAATGGCAAGAGTGGCTCACAGAGAAGGATATCCAGAGATCGGACTGTACTGGGAGAAAGCAGCTTACGAAGAAGCTGAACACGCTGCTAAATTTGCAGAGCTTCTTGGCGAAGTTGTAACAGACAGCACAAAGAAGAACCTCGAGATGAGAGTAGAAGCTGAAAATGGCGCAACAGCCGGTAAATTCGATCTTGCGAAACGTGCAAAAGCTGCTAATCTCGATGCAATCCATGACACAGTTCACGAGATGGCAAGAGACGAAGCTCGTCACGGCAAAGCATTCGAAGGACTGTTAAAGAGATACTTTGGCTAAGCTACAAGCCATGCAATCAGTTAATAATAACGCCCTGCAAGTTTACTTGTAAGGGCGTTTATTATTGGCTGATTATACGGCGACAGCCATCAGTGAGAAGTAGCGTAGCGGATTCGAACTGGCATGGCTCACTACTAGCTATTTTTTATTTTAGACTTATTGGGCGACAGCCCAACAGCGAAAAGTAGCGTAGCGGATTTGAGCTGGCTCGGCGTGGCTGATTATAC
>NZ_QSDM01000041.1:0-5706 GCF_003464045.1 Dorea sp. AM58-8
CATTCTCAGGTTTGTTACTTTTGTCAAAAGTAACGCAAAAGCACTTTTGACGGGTACACCCATCAAAAATGCGACCTGTAAACAGGTTTTGCGCTCCGAAGGCTCTCCGAGGGGTGAGCGTGTGCCGGTGGCACACACGCCTGCGAACCGACCGAGCCAGCAGGCGAGACCAAAAGAGCCGCCTTTGAAAAGGCACTCTCTGCACACTCCCCTAAACTTTATCCGGTGTCAAAGTGTGACGATGGTGACAATGTTTTTCACAGCGTGCTGCTCTCAAAAACATTGACACCTTTGACACCGTTTGTCACGCCGTCTGCTCGGTTTCTTTCCAAAGTGAAACCTTTCTTCCGTCGTGTGTGCGGCTGTTCTGATAACGGATACCGTAATCACGAAACAGCCTGCTTGCGTTGATACTGAGCCTTAAAGAAAGTACATTCGGCTTTATATCCACCGCAAGCCTTTCGCAAAGTTCCGAAGCAGTTCCTTCCCATCTGTCACTTTCCGAAAAGAGCGTATCCGCTATCTTCTCAAGCAGAGGTTCGGGCGGTTCTTTCCACATCTCCGTTTCCGATTTTGCAAAGTTCCACACCAATCGCTCGCTGTCCCTTACAAGATGGATTTTCATATCCTGCTGGTCTCTGCCAGCAACATCAAGTGTGGCATTGTTGGAAGTACGCTTGTCCTTACTGAGAACAAATGCACCGTCTGCCGCACCCATCAGACCATTCGTGCCTGAAATCATATCGAATATATCTTCCGATTTTTGTTTGCGTGTATGATGAACAATAAGCATTGAAACCTTGTAACTGTCTGCCAACGCTTTCAGCCTTGCCACAACATCATAATCACTTGCGTAGCTGTAATCTGCTCCGCCTGCTTCACGCACACGCTTTAAGGTGTCTATGATAATCAAGCCTGTGTCTGGGTGTTCCCTCATAAACCCTCTTATCTGTTCTTCCAGTCCGCCATTGACCGTTTTACATTCCGTTGCGAAATACAGATTGCCTGTCTCCTTTGCACCGAACATCTGAAACAATCGCTTCTGCAAACGTGGGTAATCATCTTCAAGGGCAAAATAAAGCACCGTTGCCTTACGCACCTTATACTCCCAAAGCGGTGTGCCTGTGCTGATATGATAGGCAAGCTGTGCCATCATAAAGCTCTTTCCCACTTTCGGGGAACCTACGAAAAGGTAAGTTCCCCTTTGGAGCAGACCGTCGATAAGTGGTGTCTGAACCTCAAACACCGTATCATACAGCGTTGTCATTGATACTGTTTTCAGATAGGAAGGGTCTAACTGTCTGAGTATTTCCCTTTGCATTTCTTCAAAAGATTGCTCGTACCCCTTGAAATCCGTATCCTGATTGACTATACTATTGTCAGTACATTTGGAAAGTGACTGTTCCGCATCTGTTGCCGCAGATACATTTGGAATAGTCATTTCTTTTTTATTCTCCATTCGCATCCTCTCCTTTCAAACCGCCGAGAATAATGGAAATCAGTTCTATTACACTCAGCAGTTCATCATCCACACCTTTTCCTGCTTCAATCCTTTTCAGTTCCGCAAGGCTGTGGCAAATTCCGTTTTCAACGCCTTATACACTCTCGGATTGCCCTGTACCACCACATCCTGATTTAAGCAACGGCGGTAACAATACTCCTGTTTTGGCAATCCTGATAGAGCTACAGCTCTGTTAATGAGTTCGTTTTCTTCGGGCGATACTCGAAACCCTACTGTGATATTCCTCCAACGATTTTTGTTATCTCTGTTCTTAGCTGACATTTTCAAAATCTCCTTTCCCTAAATCATCTAATTTTTCTGCCATCTCAATCTGCTTTGACGGAAAGAGGTGTGCGTACTGATAAGTAATATCAATACTTTCGTGACCAACTCGGTCAGCAATCGCCACCGCAGAAAAGCCCATATCAATCAAGAGTGAAATGTGGCTGTGACGGAGATCGTGAATGCGGATACGCTTCACGCCTGCCGCCTTTGCCCCTCTGTCCATCTCGTGATGAAGATAGCTTTTCGTCACCGTAAAGATACGGTCTTTCTTCTTCAATCCGTAAAGCATACCGAGATATTCTTTCATTTCCTCACACAGAAACTTCGGCATTTTAATCGTGCGGTTGCTCTTTTTCGTTTTCGGAGAAGTAATCACATCCTGCCCTTTCAAACGCTGATAGGATTTATTGATTGTGACTGTTTCCTTATCAAAGTTGAAATCTGCCGGAGTCAAAGCTAACAGCTCGCCCTCTCGGATACCGCACCAGTAAAGCATTTCAAACGCATAAAAGGAAACAGGCTTGTCCATCATCTCAAAAGAGAATTTCTTGTATTCTTCCTTTGTCCAGAACAGCATTTCCTTGTGTTCCTCACGTCCCATATTTCCCACCTTTGCCGCAGGATTGGAACGCAGTTCATAGTAGCGGACAGCGTGATTGAAAATGGCGGACAACTGATTGTGCAGCGTTTTCAGATACGTCTGTGAATAAGGCTTTTTCTTCTCATCACGATAGGCAAGCATTTCATTCTGCCAAGTAATAATCTCCTTTGTGGAAATCTCGCTGATTTTCAGTTTCCCGAAATACGGAAGTATCTTTGTGCGTATGATATGCTCTTTGGTAAGCCACGTGTTTTCCTTCAAACGGTTCTTCACATCATTGATATAAAGCTCCGTAAAGGCTTCAAAACTCATATCAAGGTCTGAAGAAGTCTGCAATTTGAACATTCTTTCCCATTCCTGTGCTTCTCGTTTGGTAGCAAAGCCACGCTTGCATTTCTGCTTGCGTTCCCCTTTCCAGTTCACATACCTTGCCATCACATACCAAGTACCGTTATCTTCATTCTTAAATACCGGCATTTACATTTCCCCCTTTCCTGCTCCGTAGAGCCTTTCGTAAAAATACTGGCGATTTACACGCCCTGCAATCGTAATAAAGCCCTTTGCTTTCAATTCCTCATTTAATTGTCTGATGAGTTTATATGCATAAGGTTTTGATACGTTTAGTTCCTGAGCCACATCTTCGGCTCGGATAAATCTGTTTTCCATATCCTTTTTCTTCCTTTCTTAAAATAATTTTTTGCTTGCCGCTTTCTCCGTGTTAAAGTTCCAACAGGCACTCCTGCTTGTCGGCAGGCGCTGTGCTGTCCCAATGCACCGCAGTACATCAGGCGCTCGCTCGTATAGGGGTTCCCGAAAAGTCGGAGACTTTTGGGGAAGAGGAGGAGCAGTGCAGCGAATGAGCTTTTGTGCTTGCACACAAGCGAACGATACGGAACTTGCTCCGACGAGGTCTTGGCGGTTTGGCTTTTCGGACGGTCATTCAGTTGTCGCATTAAGCATATTTGTTTAATTCGTAATTTATTTTACTAAACATATTTGCTATTGTCAAGTGGTTGCAAAGAAAATATTAAACATTTTTGTTTCGGTTTTTCTTGACTTCCACTAAACATTTCTGCTATACTTATTTCACTAAATATAAAAGGAGCGTATCATTATGGCTATCAGCGAAAGAATACATTTTTTCAGACTAATGCGTGGTATGACACAAAAGTATCTCGGTACAGCAATCGGTTTTCCAGAAAAGAGTGCTGATGTGCGTTTGGCACAGTACGAAACTGGTACACGCAAACCGAAAGCAGACCTTACAAATGCATTGGCACAGGTGCTTGATGTTTCTCCACAGGCTCTTGATGTTCCTGACATAGACAGCTATATCGGTCTTATGCACACTCTGTTTACCCTTGAAGATATTTACGGTCTTACTGTCAGTGAAGCAGACGGAGAGGTATGCTTAAAGGTCAACAAGGACAAAGGCAGAGAAGCATATGAACTCCTCAAAATGCTGTATGCTTGGAAAGAACAGGCAGACAAGCTATCTTCCGAAGAAATCAACAGAGAAGAATACGATAACTGGCGTTACCATTATCCAGAGTTCGACACCACACAGCGTTGGGCAAAAGTTCCATCACAGGAATTAAGTGACGCTCTCGTGGAAGCATTCAAAGACCACTTGAAAGATAAATAAGCACCTACAGGACCTGCCACTGGCAGCTCCCTACAGATGCTTTGGCAACGACAAAAAAGCCCTTAACTATGGTTATTAACCACAGCTAAGGGCTTAGTTTATAATATGGAATTTGTTCAGAGCCAAGCTCCGAACTTTAGTCTGCAAGCCACCTGTTAATTGTTCCGTTACCCATAAACCACTGGATAACAAGAATAATGGCACTTGCTATGACTGTTATCAATTTGTTATCAAAAGACTAATCGAAATCGCTGAAACCCGCATAAACACTGGCTTTTTTAAGCAACTCGATTTATTCAAACTCGATTTCGACAACCTTCCATATGCCGAAAAATAAGCGATTTTCCGGCAATATAAGGCAATATAGCAACCTATAAAACAACAAAAAAATACGCAGGTGTGCAATCAGTGTGCAATCAAAACTATCGTCTTTCAAAACAAAAAACTCGTTATCAACTGGGTTATGTCCCCATTGGTAACGAGTTTTTCATTAACAAAATTATTTACCTGTTTTCAAAAACCCTGCGAGCCAGAAACCCGCAGAGTCGTAAAACCGTAAAGCCGTCTAAGTGGTTATCTATCTTGCCGTAGAAACGCTACCTGCAAGCCACTCCTGCACCATCTGGGCGTTCACTTTCAAGATTTTTGCGATTCTATCTACCGTCATGCCGTCTTCCGCCATGCTTTTGGCATTCTCTCTTTTCTCTTCCAGTCTTCCTTCCTCCACGCCTTCCAGACGCAGGGCTTCCATTTCCTTGCACATATGCTCCACTCCTTTCTCGGTCTCTTTCAGTTCGTGCACGCGGTCTTTCAATGCTCCCGCCTGCATCTCTTTCGCTTCCTTCACACGGAAATCGTGCATCAGTCTTCCAAGCTCGCCGCCATCGTCCTTGCTCGAATCCACGTAGATGAAGTGTTCCTCGTCCCCGAACTCCTTGCCGTTCTCGCGGATTATCCGGTCGATATGGGCTATCGGAAGTCCGTGCCCCAGTGCGTCTTTCAACGTGACGAATATCACGTAGGTTTCCGGGAGCTTATCGAAGTTCTTTCCCGTATCCAGCACGTTGGAATCCATCATCCCGAGGTTGTATCTGGCACGTTTCGGGTGCGCCCCCTCATCGTCTTGCTGTATCTCGACGTTGAAGATGCGTCCGCTTCCATCCTTTGCCACACAGTCCAGCACGACGCCCCTGCCATGCATGTTTCTGAAATCCACCTGCGTCTCATTGTCGATGACGGTCAAATCCTTGTCCTCCATGATGATTCTAAGAACGTACTCGCAGGCTTTCTTATCCTTGAATACATTCCGCGCGAAAATATCGCTCATCACGGTCAGATTCTTAATCGTTTTCTTGTATCTCTCCTTATGCTTAAGCATCGTTTCTTCCTGATTCATCGGTGAAGACCACCTCCTGTTCGACTCACAAGAAGGTATCAACCATCTTGCTATATATATATTTTACAAGAAAGCCGGTAAACATTCAAGACTTGTATTTTCCCCGCCGAAAGGGCAAAATCCTGCGGCTTGCGCGGAGTGGCCGGGGTCTGGGGCAGCGCCCCATTTTAGCAATCTCCGTGCATATAATGAGCGGTCGCGGTGCCCGGCGGGAAAGCCCCTCGCTTTTCCTGCGTCCGGCGCATCGCGGCAGCGAAGGCGAATGCACGGGAGTCGGA
>NZ_QSDM01000042.1:1909-5018 GCF_003464045.1 Dorea sp. AM58-8
GTCAGATATGTACCTTGAAAACCGCATACAAGAAATATGATAAGATTTTTAAATATCTTAATCAAGACATCCGAGGTAATTGTTATAAACAGAGTAATGTAGTAATGATTACACACTTGAGAAAACAAGTAAAAACAAACCTAGAACCAACGCATGTAACGCTATACATGTGTGGATGTTGGAACAACCCGTTTCCAATATCTAGTTGGTTATGCTAATAAGAGCGCAGGGTGGATGCTTGGCACTAAGAGCCGATGAAAGACGTGATAAGCTGCGAAAAGCTTCGGGGAGGAGCAAATATCCAATGATCCGGAGATATCTGAATGGGGAAACCCACTTGAGCAAACCTCAAGTATCCATACGCCAATCCATAACGTATGGAGGGGAACCCGGTGAACTGAAACATCTAAGTAGCCGGAGGAAGAGAAAACAACATGTGATTCTGGAAGTAGCGGCGAGCGAAACCGGAAGAGCCCAAACCAGCGTGCGTGCATGCTGGGGTTCGGACCGCATAATTGATTGATGAGTCTAGCAGAATGGTTTTGGGAAAGCCAGCCAGAGAGGGTGAAAGCCCCGTAAGCAAAAGGCGAGTCAGCATGGCGGTATCCAGAGTAGATCGAGACACGAGAAACCTTGATTGAATGAGCGGGGACCACCCCGTAAGGCTAAATACTCCTTAGTGACCGATAGCGCATAGTACTGTGAAGGAAAGGTGAAAAGGACCCCGGGAGGGGAGTGAAAAAGAACCTGAAACCCTGTGTTTACAAGCTGTGGAACATCCATATGAGATGAACCGCGTACTTTTTGTAGAACGGTCCGGCGAGTTACGCTGGCTGGCGAGGTTAAGTTCTGAAGGAACGGAGCCGAAGGGAAACCAAGTCTTAATAGGGCGAGTAGTCAGTCGGAGTAGACCCGAAACCGGGTGATCTATCCATGTCCAGGTTGAAGTTGCCGTAAAAGGCAATGGAGGACCGAACCCACATCCGTTGAAAAGGGTGGGGATGAGGTGTGGATAGGGGAGAAATTCCAATCGAACCCGGAGATAGCTGGTTCTCCTCGAAATAGCTTTAGGGCTAGCCTCATGAGAGTCTTGCGGAGGTAGAGCACTGAATTTCCTAGGGGGCGTCAAAGCTTACCGAAGAATATCAAACTCCGAATGCCGCGTAGATGATTCATGGGAGTCAGACTGCACGAGATAAGTTGGGTAGTCAAAAGGGAAAGAGCCCAGACCTGCAGCTAAGGTCCCAAAATGTGTGTTAAGTGGAAAAGGATGTGGGATTTCAAAGACAACCAGGATGTTGGCTTAGAAGCAGCCATACATTAAAAGAGTGCGTAATAGCTCACTGGTCGAGAGGTCCTGCGCCGAAAATGTCCGGGGCTGAAACACACTACCGAAGCTCAGGAATCAACCTAGTTGATTGGTAGAGGAGCATTGCATACGGGAAGAAGCAGTACCGGAAGGAGCTGTGGACTGTATGGAAGAGAGAATGCCGGAATGAGTAGCGAGAGGAAGGTGAGAATCCTTCCGGCCGAATATCTAAGGTTTCCAGAGTAAAGCTGATCTGCTCTGGGTAAGTCGGGACCTAAGGCGAGGTCGAAAGACGTAGTCGATGGACAACAGGTTGAAATTCCTGTACTACGGTAATACAGAACTGTGGGGACGCAGTAAGAGAGCACAACCGGGAATGGAGATACCGGGGCAAGCGAGGTAGGAGTTACGTTGGCAAATCCGCGTAACAATCCGAAGACGTGATGCGTACCGAACAAAGAGTAGGGAAGAGTGTGAGCTAACTGCCAAGAAAAGCCGCTATTGTTGTTACCGTACCCGTACCGTAAACCGACACAGGTGGATGAGGAGAGAATCCTAAGGCCGACGGGAGAAGCATTGTTAAGGAACTCGGCAAAATGACTCCGTAACTTCGGGAGAAGGAGTGCCTGGGAGACCAGGCCGCAGAGAATTGGCCCAAGCAACTGTTTAGCAAAAACACAGGTCTATGCAAAACCGAAAGGTGAGGTATATGCTGACGCCTGCCCGGTGCTGGAAGGTTAAGGGGAGAGGTTAGCGCAAGCGAAGCTTTGAACTTAAGCCCCAGTAAACGGCGGCCGTAACTATAACGGTCCTAAGGTAGCGAAATTCCTTGTCGGGTAAGTTCCGACCCGCACGAAAGGCGTAATGATTTGGGCACTGTCTCAACAATGCACCCGGTGAAATTGAAATACCAGTGAAGATGCTGGTTACCTGCGCCAGGACGGAAAGACCCCATGGAGCTTTACTCCAGCTTGATACTGGGATTCGGTATTGCATGTACAGGATAGGTGGGAGACTAGGAAATGGTAACGCCAGTTGCCATGGAGTCGCTGTTGGGATACCACCCTTGTGGTACTGGATTTCTAACCTGCGCCCGTGAACCGGGCGGGGGACAATGTCAGGTGGGGAGTTTGACTGGGGCGGTCGCTCCGAAAGGGTATCGGAGGCGCTCAAAGGTTCCCTCAGAATGGTTGGAAACCATTCGAAGAGTGCAAAGGCAGAAGGGAGCTTGACTGCGACACCGACGGGTGGAGCAGGTACGAAAGTAGGACTTAGTGATCCGGTGGTATAAAGTGGGATTGCCATCGCTCAACGGATAAAAGCTACCCTGGGGATAACAGGCTTATCACTCCCAAGAGTTCACATCGACGGAGTGGTTTGGCACCTCGATGTCGGCTCATCGCATCCTGGGGCTGAAGTAGGTCCCAAGGGTTGGGCTGTTCGCCCATTAAAGCGGTACGCGAGCTGGGTTCAGAACGTCGTGAGACAGTTCGGTCCCTATCCGGCGTGGGCGTAGGATATTTGAGAGGAGCTGTCCTTAGTACGAGAGGACCGGGATGGACTGGCCGCTGGTGTATCTGTTGTTCTACCAAGAGCATGGCAGAGTAGCCAAGCCGGGAAGGGATAAACGCTGAAGGCATCTAAGCGTGAAGCCCCCCTCAAGATGAGATATCCCAACGCAAGTTGTAAGACCCCTTGAAGACGACGAGGTAGATAGGTCAGAGGTGGAAGTGTGGTAACACATGTAGCTGACTGATACTAATCGGTCGAGGGCATAACCAAGACGGAGATAGGTAAGAA
>NZ_QSDM01000043.1:0-4923 GCF_003464045.1 Dorea sp. AM58-8
TTAAAAACGGCTACCGCACTTTTTGGGTATCCTTACCTTTAAAAATGGCTACCGCACTTTTTGGGTATCCTTGCCTTTAAAAATGGTTACCGCGCTTTTTGGGTATCCTTACTTTAAAAAACGGCTACCGCTTCTCTGGTATCCTCATTAATCTATCTATATACTGTTTTGAATTCTACACTATCCGACCATTTCTGTCAATCCTGCCGCACTTTTTGGGTATAGCTACCGCGCTTTTTGGGAATAATTGGGACTGACATGTCCAAAAAAAGCGGTAACCAACTTTCTCTACTGTTGGTTACCGCGCTTTTTGGGTAATCCCTTATTATTATTAAATGATTCAACCTGTTATGTTTCAACTACTACCCATAAACTGCGGCTACCTTTCCCAATTTTCGTTGTAGCCATGTCCGAAAACTGCGGTTACCATCTCCATAAACTGCGGTAGCCCTTCCCATATACTGCGGTCACCGTTCCCAAATTCTGCGGTAGTTGTCCCCCGCAAGCCTTGATTTATCAGGGTTTGCGTGCTCTCTAAATATATTAAACATGTTGTTGTCATACTATATTATATATATTCTATTGTGCACATATATAGTCCATTTGCATTTCCCAAATAGTGCGGTATTCCTATCCTGACTAGTTCTTTATCTGTCTGATACTAATATCTCTCCAGCTCCCGCATTACATTTTCGACTTTCCAGATAGCATCTCTTACCTGATCCCTTGCTTTATTGATCCTGTCCTGCACCATCCAGTCCACAAAGAAATTATCAAAGAACCAGTCTGCAAATGAGAGAAAATCACCTGTCTCAATATCCAGATTAATCACCATGCTCACATCATTTAATTCTTTACTGAATGACCGAAGATCGTATTTTGCCTGTTCCATATTCTGCTTTGCACGATCCATCCTAGAGCTTTTAATCAGACTTGTGATTGTTCCACCGCCAAACATATCCCACAATCCCCAGTTCCGTGCGCTGTCCAGATTGGTCTGTGCTTCTCTCAGACTATGTAATGCGTGGTTACCAGCTCCATTGCTTCCCTTTTTTCTTTTTCAAAATCGTATGCCATAAGTTATGCCTCCATTAACACAATTACTTTTGCCTGAATTCATCTACTTAAATTCCACCACAACTTCTCTGCCATCAGCCACATTTTCAAATAAACCACGGACTATATTGGTTGCATTTGCATCTGCGGCATCCAGAAGACCGTACTCTGAAGAATTTGCCTGCTCCTTTGCTCTGCTTTCTGCCTCACTGACTACCTCCAGCAGATCATCCTGATTCACATTTAAGATTGCAAAACCTGTATCATAGATTTTCAGATCATCTGATTTGATCTTAATTGAATCTTCATCAATAGTGCAGTGTGGAATCGTTACCGTTATTTTATTATCTGTTTCCTTAATTTCCGCTTTATTTACATCAAATCCGGCTGTAACAGTTGTCTGGTATCTTACCAGAAAATTATTCTTTGTAAGAATCGGGATCTTTCCTTTGGAACATTCAAATACATCCGTGATTACAAGTTTTTGTGTTGTAAGATCCGATGATTTTTCCAATACTGTTTCCAACGGCGTTGTATCTTTTGCTTTTGAATTCCTATAATAACTTACTCCGCTGAATATTCCGATTCCGGCTAATATAATCAGTACAATAATCACGATTCTTTTTATCTTTTTCTTCATTTTCTTTACCTCTTTCACCCTTATATGTTAGACCTTTTGTTACCTTCCCGGCGCTACTAATGCTACAATTCCAACAATAATTAATATCGGAAATGCAATTGACATCAGACCACCGATTACCATTCCTATCAGGATCAATGGAAGAAATACAACCGTTAGTAATAGCTTCGATATTCCCCAGGCTGCTTTAACTCCGAAGATAAATAACTTTCCGAATATCCAAATCATACATATGGTAAATAATAATGACAACATTTTCTTCTCCTTCTGTCGACTCTCTCTTCGACTCTTTATTAGTTTTTGTTCGCGGGTTCTTTCGACTTGAATTCTGATTTATTTTTCACTCCGAGTCTGTCGCTGAATTCGGGATTTTTCTCTATTTTTTCTATTACCCTTATCAGCTGTAATCTCTTTGCTGTATCCAAGCCGTTCACCCCACTTCGCTTGTTCTTGCTGTTTTGGTATGATTCTATTATAATCAATAAAGAATAATAATCTACTTCTGAAACGTGGAAATATACTCTTGTATTTCTCCAATTCAGAGAGATATGAGGTATCACAATGGGAAAACAATCAACTCGCAAAAATAAAACGATATATCAGATCTGTCGGGAAGCTCAAGGTCTTACCCGAGAAAAGGCAGCTGAACTAATGGACGGCATCTCTGATTCAAAGATTGAAAAGATAGAATATGAACTGCAGGAACCAACGCCATATGACATTGTCCAAATGGCGGACTGTTATAGAAGACCGGATCTTTGTAACTACTACTGTTCCCACAAATGCGCTATTGGTGAGCGCTACGTCCCAGAAATAGAGGTATCAGAGCTCTCCAGCATTATCCTGGAGACAATTGCCAGTCTCAATGAAATCAATCCCCTTACCGGGCGTCTCATTCAGATTGCGCGTGACGGCAAGATTACCGATGATGAAATCAAAGATTTTGCATTTATCAGTCAGAAATTGGACGAAGTATCTCTGGCGATAGATTCCCTGAATCTCTGGGTGGACAAAACCGCCAGCGAAAACGGATTAAATATTGAATTACTGAATGAAACAAAAGAAACACTCAAAAAGAGTAGCAGATAAAACGAGGTAAACCAAGCAGTTATGTATTGTTCATGGATTGGGAAGATATGCATATTCGTTACAGTGATAAATTCTCTGACTAATACATCTAGCTCTTTTATTATACCCTTGGCGTTTGGCATAATAAAAGAGCATATTAACATCTTAAAGTATCAGATCAATTATCGTTTTTTTCAGCATCTTCATATCAACCGGTTTGATATATGGGCATTCATTCCAGCCGCGAGAGAACGCTGAATATCCTCTGAAAATGCATTGGCGGTCATAGCAATAATCGGGATTGTCTTTGCCAGTTCATGTGAACTTTTGCGGATTGCCATCGTTGCCTCATAACCATTCATGACCGGCATCTGCACATCCATAAGAATCATATCATAGTCACCTGGAACCGACTGTTCAAATGCCTCTAAAACTTTTTCACCATTCTCACAGATTGTGCACTCTGCACCCTCTATCCTTAACAATTCTTTTAGTATCTCCGCATTCAGTTCATTATCCTCTGCACACAGAAAACGCATTCCTTGCAGACTATTGACATCCGGCTCTTTTTTTTCTGACTGTGATGCCAGCGAGACCGATTTGTCCTCTGCAATTCTCAGGTCTATGAGAACCTCAAAACAGCTTCCCTGTCCCGGTTCACTCTCCACATCAATCGTTCCTCCCATAGCTTCAACCAGATTTTTGGTAATAGCCATTCCAAGGCCAGTTCCCTGTATCTTATTCGTCACAGAACTTTCCGCACGAGAAAAAGCATCAAAGATTGTATCTTTGAAATCTGCTGACATTCCCATGCCATTATCACTGACTAAGAAACGATACTTTGCGTAGACAGATGAATTCGTTTCACATTCTTCTATCAGGAACTGAATCATTCCACCTTCCTGCGTGTATTTCATCGCATTAGATAACAGGTTGCTGAAAATCTGCATCAAATGAACCTGGTCTCCATTCACCCACTCATGCCGGATATTTTCTTTTGTAACCGTAAGAGTCTGCTTTCTTTCGGTTATCTGTGAATGGAATATGGTATTGAGTTCCGTAATAAAATCCAGAATAGAAAAATCTGTATACTTAAAAACTGTTTTTCCCGCCTCAATCTTGCTCATATCCAAAACATCATTAATAATCCCTAATAGATGCTGTGATGAAATATCTATTTTATCTGCATACTCTATCACTTTATCTTTGTTGTCCGCATCATGTCTGATCAAAGAAGTCATACCAATAATTGCATTCATTGGCGTACGAATATCATGCGACATATTGGACAGAAACTCCGTTTTCGCCTTATTTGCATTTTCAGCTGTCTGCAGTGCTTCTGTAGCAATGTTCTTTGCTTTATTCAGCTTTTTGTTGGCCGTTTTCATCTCCTTCATTGCCTGTAGTTGAAGTTCATTATTTCTTTTCTCATATTCAGCTTTTTTGTTGGCAATACTGAGATTGGAAACGCTGTAGAATAATCCAACAAAAAGCAAAAGTACAAAACCTGTCATGAGTATTGTTGCAAATACTATCGTTTTCTGATAATCTCTCAGTACATTATCTACAACGCCTTTTTTCACAATACAGATTAACATGGAGTTGTTACTTTCTATCGGGCAGTACCCAAGATAGTAGCGGTTTTCCTTTCCCAAAAGTTCTACTCCCTGCTCTTTTTTTTCAAGCTTTTTGTTAAGGATTGCCATCTCGTTTTTTGTAATGGCCTGCGCTTTTAGTAAGTGCTTCAGTAAAGAATAATTTCTAAAAAATTTGTCTTCTTCCTGATTAGTATAGGTAACATTTCCATCACTGTCTAACATGAACAGATATGCATTCCCATCATATCCTTTAAGCTTTAACATAGAATCCAGCCTTGAATGATTATACACGGTTCCAATTGCTGTATAAGTTTCCCCATTAATCGTATACTCCTCACACGGAATTGCAACTAAATAACCTTCTTTTTTCGTATGTTCATAATCAAGGCAAACTAGTTTTCCTATGTTATATCCATTCCTTAGATCCAGCAGTAACTTACTTGGCATATCAACCCGCAGTTTTGTTCCATCTGCCGTTATTGCCTTTCCATTTTCCTGAAGGAATATAAGTGTACTTTCAGATTTTTTCTGCCAAACCTCAAAAAATTTTTTATCTGTTTC
>NZ_QSDM01000044.1:0-3809 GCF_003464045.1 Dorea sp. AM58-8
TTCCATATATCTTATTATCACACTGTGTCTCTGACATATCTCATACGAAAACTGTTTTATATCATCTGATATCTGCCTCGAAACCAGTAATTTCTTTCTATATTTGCAGCCAAAAATAATGTGATATTGTAATAGGTATTTGTGTCTGTTTTTAGATTTCCATGTTCCCATGCCATGAGCATGCCATGAGTATACAATAATTTCTGATTTTTAGCTACCTTAACCCACCGTCTAAAGCCAGTGGGATTGCGGTAGCCCTATTTCAATTCCGATAGATGCACATCTCGTCTGACAAGACAGAAAAAAATCCACACGCCCTTTACCGCATCCATAATCAAGCAACGTATTTCCTTTTCGCATATATCCGGCATTCGCCAGACGCTCCAGTACCGAATATGGAGTCGGTTCATAAGGATATCGATACCTGTCCGCATTAGAGTCATCCCGTCCCATTGTCCGAATATGCAATAACTTATCCCATCTTGTCTCGTTCTTATCTTCTTTCATCATTATTCATTAACAGCCATCGAATTCCTTTGGCAAGCCTCTTTCCCGAATCCGCAAAATGACCTCCCGCATTCCATTCCAGAATCACCTGCTCTGCCAATGGATCCGCCCGTAGTATCCTTTCCTGTTCTCTGGTACGTTCTCCCACCGTTGCCATCACTTTATTCTTTGTCTTCTCTTCTTTTCCACCAAGGCTCAGGTACACTTTACATTTATGTTGAAGCTTATGTTCTCTCACATAAACAGTCCAATCTTTGAACCACATAGAACCCGAACAGCATACGATTCCTGAAAACATATCACATTCATATGCTGCCCATAACGCAAATAAGCCGGCAAGAGAATATCCCGTCAGCCAATATTCGCGATCTTTCACATCATATGTTTTTTCAATATATGGAATACATTCCTCTGTCAGCCATTTCAGAGTATTCCTGCCCTGTCCTGCAAATCTTTCTGTTCCAAATGCTGCTGGTGCTTCCCAAGGTGAAAAATCCTGGTTCCAGTCTTCCACCTGAAATGCCACAAGCAGAAAGTCATTCTCCGATACTATTTCTAACAGCTCTTCCCATAAATGTTCCACTTCATGCTCCTGATGTGGATACATTCCCCAGAAAATAACCGGACCTCCATGCCCGTGCTCTGCCATATGCAGTTGTATTCCATCTACAAAAGTCTCTGTCATCTCTATATCTTTTCTACTGAAACAATCATTACTTGCCATCATTCTTATCTTCATCTTTCTTTAAAGCATCTGATACATTGCCATAAATTTCTGCCATATCCTTTGGTAGCTTCGTCACCAAATACATGATAGGGATAAGGAAAAATGTTGCCCCCAAAGATATTGCTAAGAAAAGCTGACCATATGGATTGCCTGCAATTAACAATATAATGGTGATTATATAAAGTACTGGTATTATAATGGCACATACCAAAGCCAGGATTTGTCTAAAATTCATTTTTCTTTTCATATGTCTATATCCCTTTCATTTTCTTATTATCAATACCATGCATCTTCCCAATAATCATACGCATCGTCGTATCCATCGTCATAGTCTCCATCTCCAAATTCCTCTGCCCACTCATCCGCAAAATCATCTGGATCATCATAATCGTATACATCATAAGGATCTGTTCTTCTGGTGGACGCATTACCGCTTGAGGTTGATGTATCAAAGGAATCGCCACCAAGTCTGCCACCTGCAGTAGCTGTATTACTTGAACTTTCAGCAGTCTCAGGCTCCGCTTCTTCCTGCACAGTATTCACTGTCACTCCACCAACTAAAAGTTTTGACTGCCCGTTGCTGGTATCCAGACAGTATTCTGTTCCCTGATGTCCTTTGATATTAATTGCACTACTGCGATCTGCATTGCCAATATATACGGTAATTGTCTGATCTCCGTACTCTATGTCATGATTATGGTCTCCCGGTGCATGCCCTTCGTTCATCACATCCTGTTCATTCTCCATCAGCCGGATAAATGATTCATAACTTCCGTCTTGCGTGTCTTCCGCATAAATCTGATCAATACTTTCGCTACTATAAGATACTGCATAATAATATGTATAATTTACTTCCTCACTGCTGGTATACTTCTTAAAAATATCATCTGTCAAGTCATCGTAAGTAACTATAAGATCATCCACACCTGCCAAACGCATCTTATCCTGTAACTGTGACGCATATTCTTCTATATAATCTTCCGCTTTGGCATCTACTTTTTTCTGTTCAGCGGCTATCTTTTTTTGTTCTTCCTCATACTTCCCTGCTTTATACTTTGGATAAACACCCTGCAACAAAAACAACAGCACGATTATCACTGTCATAGATATGAGAAATACTTTCCCTTTCTTCTCATCACTCATTGTGTTCCCTCTCATTCCTCTTCATCCCCTGAACACGATCCACGAGTTAATCAGTCATCGTAATGATTCCAGTTTTATGTCCATCTTCTTCTGCAATCTCTCTTTCACATCGTCCCTTGCAAATGCTGTCTCCACTGCATTCTGCATCATTTTTCGAATCTCTTCATCACTCACGCCATACGTTTTCTGCACAAATTCCAGTTCTTTTGTAAGACTGGTATTGCTGACCGTCCGGTTATCAGTATTAATACTTACTTTCAGCCCTGCATCTAGGAATTCTCGAAGCGGATACTCCGCGGTGCTCTGCACCGATTTCGTCTGGAAGTTGCTGATTGGACACATTTCGATACCAATACCTTTCTTTGCCAACTCAGACTGAAGCTCCCGATGTCCACGCATGGCAATACCATGACCAATACGCCTAGCTCCTGCTTCTACTGAGTCTATGATGTTCTGAACATTTCCACACTCGCCTGCGTGAAGCGTAAATGGCATGCCAAGTTTCTTCACAGTCTCAAATACATCCATAAATTCAGACATAGGATACAGTGCCTCTGCCCCAGCCAAATCTGCTGCACAGACACCGTCGCCCAGGTATTCTCTGGTAATTTGGAGCATCCGCAAATTCTCCTCTGCGCTGTGATGACGCATGGCACAGGTGATAATTCCATATTCTACACCAAAGTCCTGCTTTCCTTTATTCATACCGGCAATGACTGCTTCGATCACCTTCCTGCAATCCATGTCCGAGGTCTCGGACAACAATGGTGCAAAACGTACTTCCGCATAATAAACATTTTCCTGATACATACTGCGAAGCACATCATATCCTGCTTCCCGAAGACCTTTCTCATCCATCAGACATTGTCCCGGAAGATCGAATTTCTCCAGATACTCATTGAGACTCCGGCAGTCATCCGATACGCTCAGTTCTTCCTGCAATATCTTTCTGCCAAGTCTCTTTTCGATAAAGTTCCGACTCAGTGAACCGTCTAAATGACAGTGAAGTTCCACTTTCGGTAATGCAACTAATTCGTCTCTCGTCATAATTAATCACCTCGTATTCAGATCCGAAGATCACTTCCAGATACGGACTACACTTTGCAGCCTGACTGAGTTCATTCGGATCAATCTTGTCTTTCATTTTGAATTCCAACGAGAATACATAGAGATCCGTGACCACTAACACATCTGCATAAACGCGAATATATCTGGATCTACGGATTCTCAGGTGAACTACCCATTGTCTAAAGCCAATGGGCTTCCTGCTTCGCAGACCTCGTAACCTACTATCTCCACAGGCGTTAATTCGGGCAGTCCCTGCCTATATTGTTATTTTTATGCTATTTGTCTTAATCCTTCTTCCAGTATATTCTTTGCTGCATTAATATCCCTGTCATGATTTGTTCCACAGACAGGACATATCCATTCC
>NZ_QSDM01000045.1:0-3588 GCF_003464045.1 Dorea sp. AM58-8
AAAAATATTAAAAGAAAAGCCAGAGCTTTCAAGATGTATATCAGCTGGGAGTCCAACCCCCCCAGCTGATATAGCCTCCGGCAGGATTGCAGAGGTGCGCAGTAGAAGTATGTCATGCAATTGCATGACGCGCACCTCGCAGCAAGAATGCGAGGCATTCTTGAAAATGAAAAAACAGGTGATAAAATGCTGAGTATGATGAAAGAAAAAATCTATGATCCGTCTGGAATTATGAAGAAAGAAATTCGCATTATAATTAGTGCAGGTGTTTTTGTAATATTGCTTGCGGGTACCCTGTTTTTATATTATCATAATCCTAAGGACGGATTAGGTCTGGTGTGCCCGATTTATACGTTGACTGGCTATTATTGTCCGGGATGCGGTGCGGGAAGGGCATGTTATGCTATCCTGCATATGCGGTTTTATCAGGCATTCAGATATAATCCATTATTAGTACTGATTCTTCCGTGGTTGATTTTGTATTATTTGATATGCTGGATACAATGGTTGATTTGCGGCAGAGAGAAGCTGAGTGTGAATATACCGTTATGGATTCCAATGACAGTATTAATTATGATGTTAATATATGGCATTGTGAGGAATATAGGTGTATATCCATTTACGGTACTGGCCCCGACAAAGGTGCTATAAGGAAGGAGAGAAAAGTATGAAGTGTAGTTTTTGTGGCAATGAGGTAGAAAAAGGGATGAAATACTGTCCGCTTTGTGGTGCTGAAGTAAAGGAAGAGACTCCTGAAAACCAGACACCAGAGATGGAAAATCATGATGAGCCGAATAACGATTACAGTTATGGACAGAGTAGCAGTGATCCAAATGGCGGATATAGTTATGGACAGAGCAGTAGTGATCCAAATGGCGGATACAGCTATGGACAAAATAACAGTACCCCTAATAGCAGTTTTAATTATGGTGGACAGTCTGGTAATGGATATAGTCAGTTTAATAATGGGCAACCGGAGAAACAGATTAGTGGAACGCCATATATTATCTTCTCGATTCTTGTGACATTGTGTTGCTGCCTGCCGCTGGGTATTGTAAGTATCGTATATGCAAGTAAGATTAATTCTTTGCAGAATGCAGGTGATTATGAAGGTGCTAAAGCAGCAGCTAAGAAAGCAAAGATTTTTATGATTGTTGGTGCTGTTGGTGGGTTGATTGCAAGTGTCGGGCTTTTTGCAACAGGATATATCAGTGATTCCACGACGGTTCAGACGGTTGAAAACATGCTGGACGAAGATGCAGATACAACAGATTCGAGAGATGATGTAACAGAGACAGATGATAAAGAAACTACAAAAGAGCCGGTTACAGCCAATGAAGACCTTGGTGATAGCTGGAAGAGTTATACAGTACAGATTAATGATGCGGTTGTGACATTTCCGTGTGAAGTCAGTAAGCTGGAAGAAACTGGACTTACATTGGATACGGATGACAAATCAGAAGACTACGTGATTAATAAAGATGATTATGAGTTGGTATATTTCCAGGATTCTAATGCTAATTCGTTGATGTTTATAGTGTCCAATAAAACAGATTCGGCTAAGACGATAAAAGAATGTAAAGTATCAGGGATATATGTAGATGAGTATGATGTTGAAGATGGTAGTCTTACAGTAATCTTCCCTGGAAATATTCAGGTTGGAATGGATATCAGCGATGTGGAAGCTAAATGGGGAGAAGCATCCGATGTATATGAAGGAGAATATTCTGATACATATAGCTGGTATGATGAAGATACATATAATTATTGTACAGTAAGTGTGGATCCGGAGACAAAAAAAGTGACGATGATCGATCTGGATGGGCAAGACCTGCAATAGTGTAAAGTAGATGGAATAGGATAAAAAGCAGGAACGAAAAGATGAAGTGTAGACGATGCGGATTTGAAAATGTAGACAATGCAGATTTTTGCTGCCATTGTGGAGAAGATCTTAGACAGATGAACCGGCTGGAATATCAGAATAATCTGCGAGATCCCAATGAGCAGATGAATCAGAACTATCAGCAGAATTTTAATTACCAACAGAACCAGAGCTTCCGGCAGGAACAGAATTTCCGGCAGGGGATGAATTATAATGCAAAAGATGGTGGAGAAGATGGAATGGCAGTGGCTTCCATGGTGTGTGGAATCTGTGCGCTTCTTATGATGTGTTGTGTGCCTTATTTTACGTTGGTTATGGCAATATTGGGACTGGTGTTTGGTATATTGTCGTTAAAGAAGAAACCGGGTAATGGGATGGCGTTAACTGGCGTGATAACATCGGGTATATCACTGGCATTTTCTGTGATTGGGATTCTGATGGGACTGAGTCTGCTCCTTAATGTATGAGGTGACAGATATTGTTGGAATATGTGGGTGAAAGAACAGAGTGGGTTTGTTACAGGATCTTGACGTTGCTATATATGTTGGTGGCGCTGGTGATAGTGTATATGCGATATTTCCATATCGAACTGTATAGTGCCTCGGAATGCTATATGTATCGAATGACGGGATATTACTGTCCGGGATGCGGAGGTACACGGGCGGTGCAGGCGTTAGTGCATGTGGAACTGTTGCGAAGCCTGAGGTGTCATCCGGCTGTTTTACCTGGCGTGGTAATGTCGATCGTGTTTTGGATTGGCATGACATGTGAAAAGATAGTCCGACCAAATATAAAGCGCTTTAAATTGAGAAGGATATATTTTTACGTTGTACTGGGAATTGTGATGATACAGTGGATTGTAAAAAATGTTTTATTATATGCTCTTGGATGGCATATATGAGAATGATACATTATGAAGCTGAAAAGCGGTATGTAGATGCGGGAATGCTACTATGTACCGTTTTTTTACTTTACAGGAAATTGCTTTCCTGTAAAGTAAAAAACGCTCCGCGAGGATGCGCACTGCGGCGGATGAGGTAGATGTCGCAAGCGACCGCCGCAGGCGCGAGAATGTGCCAAGGCACATTCTTTGTTCGTGCGAATTTGAAAAACCATCCCGGATTCGGAATTTGGAATTTGGGAAAGTAAAAAAATGGAAGAAAACTGTTGACAAAACCAGAAGACACAACTATAATATCATTTGTTCGCGCTTGAAACGGTATGGAGAAATACCCAAGAGGCTGAAGGGGCTCCCCTGGAAAGGGAGTAGGTCGTTAATAGCGGCGCGAGGGTTCAAATCCCTCTTTCTCCGTTTTGATATATACCAATGTTAATAACTGGTAAAAAGAAAATTAAAAAATCTTAAAAAAGTTGTTGACAAGATATGGGAAAACATGGTATTATATCAAAGCTGACTCGTGAGAGCGGCAAACACAAAGAACTTTGATAACTGAACAATAGACAACAACCCTGAAGATTCTTTAAGAGAAAATTCAGAACAAGACATTTAATGTCGACCTAAAACAGTAATAACGGGATAGGAAAGCTAGTAGTTTTCCTGAACGGAATTAAACTTGATTTTAACTCACACTGAGGTGTGAGGGAAAATATTTTTTACGAGAGTTTGATCCTGGCTCAGGATGAACGCTGGCGGCGTGCTTAACACATGCAAGTCGAACGAAGCACTTAAGTTTGATTCTTCGGAT
>NZ_QSDM01000046.1:0-2703 GCF_003464045.1 Dorea sp. AM58-8
GTGAGCAGGTGGTCGTGCCCTTTGGTACTTCCGAGGAAGCCGCCTACTATGCGCAGGTATGCCGCGAGAATGGTACCTATGCCGCCGCCTACACGGACAAACAGGGAAATGGGTTCCTTGCCTTTGCCAAGCGCATCCGAACACCAGCCGGAAAGCGAGATGCCGGAAAACGTTCTCTCCACCGTTCTGTAACATGCGTTTGCCAAGAAAGAACATGTGTTCAAGTTCTATATTGCCGTAACACCGGCATTATAGTATAATGGTAACATATGATAACAGCCATCTGGCGGAAAGGACGATAGGTATGGCAGAAATAGAAAAGAGACCTTGGCGCTTCACCATCGAGTTCGATGAGGAGAAGGCAAAAAGGAACGGCTACAACGTAGATGACCTCTACGACTGCGTGGGAGAATACGCGGAGCAAATGGGCAACGTCCGCATCGGCCTTGGCACTTGGCAGGCAAAGAACCGAAAGGTGCAGTTCGGGGCGCAGTGCCCGGTTTGCGCCACCCTTTCTAAACAGCCTTGGGTCATGCAGAACATTAAGTCTTGGCGCACCTATGAGGACATGAATGAATCGGAGGGCGAAGACTACCTACAGGTAATCCGGGATATCAGCCCGAAACGCATTTACGACTAGCCGCATTCGTACTTAGGATTCCAGATGGAACTTGATAGGAAAGCATTTCACTTCGACCTAGACAACGAGTCTGTCGAACGCTTCTATACCGGTAAAAGGAATGCATGGTC
This sequence comes from Dorea sp. AM58-8, assembly GCF_003464045.1. Taxonomy (NCBI): domain Bacteria; kingdom Bacillati; phylum Bacillota; class Clostridia; order Lachnospirales; family Lachnospiraceae; genus Dorea; species Dorea sp. AM58-8. The sequence continues at coordinate 751 of NZ_QSDM01000046.1, forward strand.
AGATATTCAGGACTTTCTGGAATCCCATAGCTTTGAGAAGCTGCAATATTCTGGATATGAATCGGCAGAAAATATCGTTATGTCCTATCAACGTGCTTATGGCACCATAGATGAGATGATGGACAAGTTTCCTTGGTTCCAAAAATGCGTGAAAGCGGCCACCTTCACGGAAATCGGTGAAAGCTACGATGTGAAGGAGTTTCTTGAAAAAGGAATGCAGTTATCCCCTTCCTCTCGTCACGACACCCGTAAGGAGCTTCACTTCGATTTGGGAACGGCTGCGCTCAGCGAAAATTACAGCTCCATCAGGCCGAATGCTTGGCGCGGTGCCTGGACGCTTATCCGCATCTTCATGGAGCGCAACGGATTCATCCACACTCAGTATTCCGGCTACGAATCAAAGGCGGCAATGCCGATTGACAAGGCAATGGCCGTCATGGAGGAATTGCAGCAAAGATATCCTTGGTTCAAGGATTCCCTTCTCGCCGCATCGCTCACCGAAGTCGGCGAACGCCACGATGCCCTCTCCTATATCAAGGGTTCCAGTGGCACCATCGTTCCGGTGCCCACCCATTCGCTTGAGCTTGAGGAGCCGGATTTCTTCGGTTCCGAATCGGTGATATGAAAAGTGCGACCGCAGAGCTATCGAAACAGAACGGGTCGGAACCACCGAAAGACCTGAACAACGAGCATTAGAAAAAGCCCCGTCCAAATGGACGGGGCTTTCCTTGTCTGAAATAGACGATTGCCTTGCTCTTTCAAGTTATTTCGTGGCACCGCAGGAAGAACACTTGTACCCAGTGGTCACGGTCTCGTCCCATGCTGCGCTCACCCGCACCTGCTCGTCCCATGCTGCTTTGTCGGTCACAGTTTCATAATACCCCTGCTTTACAGTCACATAGATAGAGTGGTAGCCTCCGCAATTACCACCATTCATAAGAGAGTTGTTAATATGTCCCCATGGGTCTGACGTAATATCCGCACCGCACTGGTTACAGATATAGTGTTCCTCCGTCACCGCGTCATGCCATACCTGATGCGTCACCGCATCGTGGTGGACGGTCTTGTATTGCGCGTCGTGATGGACGGTCTTGGTCTGGGCAACCCAGTTGTGCTGGTGCGCCGTGGTGTCATCCTTCTTTAATGAGCCGCCCGAGCTGGAACCGGAGCCGGAGTTTCCGCTACCTCCGCTCGGCTTGCTGTCCGACTTATTTCCAGAAGCGTTGTTTCCGCTGTCGTTCTTGGAACCGGAATCGTTCTTCTTGCCGTTAGAGGTCTCCGGTGTCTTCGCATCGGACTTGTCCTCCTTGGCGGTCTCCTCGGCCTTCCCGGTCTCCTTCTCGACGGCATCCGCGTCGGCGTTCGGGTTCTTCTTGATGTTGTCCTCGAACTTCTTCGCGAGCGCCGCGCCCCTGTCTCCGGTCAGGGTGAAATCGCCCTTCTTCACGGCTGCTGCAACGTCCTTGGCGATGGCGGTCAGGTCATCTTTCGTCACCTTGTCCGCATCCACCTTTTCGAGCGTGATGACGGTACCGTTCGTTTTCTTGTCATCTTTCCCGGCCTTGACCTTACTGGACGCGGCCTTATAGGTAGAGCCGTCCGCGTTCACCGGCGGGATGAGGGTGACGGTGTAGGTGCCGGACTTGCCGACCTCTACGGTCACCTGCTTGTTCGCGGCGATGGCGGTGTAGAAGTCTACTTCCCCGTCCGCATCCTCTATATGGGCGATAACGGGCGTGGAAGTGTCCGCATCCCAGCCGTCAGCCTTTACCTCAAGGGCAAGTACCATGTCCTGCTTCTCATCGTCCTTTGACTGGGACACCGCAGGGGCATTGGAATCTCCTGTCCAACTGGCATGTGAGATGGCGTAAGCCCCGCCGCCGATGAGAAGCGCCGCACAGAGGATTCCCGCACCAGCCACGCAGACCTGCTTACGGGAGAACTCGCGCCCGA
>NZ_QSDM01000047.1:0-2576 GCF_003464045.1 Dorea sp. AM58-8
AACGTATAGATTATTTCCATACGCTCTATCTCACATTTCATATTAAATTTTTGAATTCTACAACTTGAAGTTGTCTAATTCTTCTTTTTCTGATTTGAAATACTTCTCTGTGTATTTTTTGCATCTCTTACTAATAACTGAACGTTATCATAAGCTAAGCCAAATTTAAAGAGCTTTTCACCTTGTTTATTATAGAAAGTCGTGACCTTATCCCAACTGCTGCTTACATTTCCATCTCCATAATCTTTATAAAACTCTTCAATTTTTTCATTGGAGAATGCAATGTCTGACAATTTATATTCTCTTTTTGTTAAGAAAAATGAATACACAACTTTACCTTTGTATCTTTCACATTTTCTTGTTAAACCATACAAAGAACAGAATAAAAATATAAAGAAAATAACTGTGATTCCAATGCCAAAAATCATCGTATCTGTACCTGCACAAAATGATATCACTCCAAAATACATCGTACACACCAAAAATAAGACAAACATAACGATATAAAGAATTCTATATCTCTTCTTTAGCGATATTATGTATTTGGGTTCTTCCTCAGTCAATATATTAGATTCCTTTTTCATCTCCATCTATTTTTCTGTCCCCTTCAATAAAATATCTCATCCAAGTCGCGTATAGACACATCGCTTTTCCTATACCACTTTGCAAATTTTCGATATATCCTTGTCGGGGGAATTACCATACTTAGCAGCATCCATACACACATCCAAAAAATTCCTATAGTTGCACCAAAAGCACAGTAAATAAATTCTTTAAAAATAACAAGAAGAACAACTGATGGCACTATAAATCCAGCTAATACACCGATTAATTGAAACCAAAATGTAAATTTGTATGATCTTATAAATTTATTATAATTCTCCTCAAGTAATATTTCTTTTGCAAAATCCTTCATGTCCAAGTTCTGTCGTAGATTTTCTAATGAAGCATTCGCTTGGATTAAGTCTCTTTTCTGCATATTCCTCACTTCTCCTAATTTTTTCTGCCTATAAAAATTATCTTATTACAGTAATTACAATAGAGATTAGAATTGCCACTATAATACTAATTATTGGCCAGTGATTTTTTAATATATTTTTTCCGGTGTAAACTCTTCCGACTTCCATATAACCACTGATGATACCTGTACTATTCATGGCTGAAAGCATATCATCTGTAACACCAGGAATTACTTTTGTTATGGAATTTATTCCATTTCTTCTCATGGCCACTTCCTCGATGCCCAGCATAGCTTGCAAAACCCATTCCTCAAATTCTGTTCGCTCTCTGTTGCAAAAATTAATGTATCTGGTCATTATCCCGACCTGAATTCTTCCAATAAAAAACATGATAAATCCAACGACAAATGCTGCAGCCGGAACGATAAATTGAAAGACTCTAGGAAAATCGCAAAGTATAAGAACAAACAAAGGAATCGCTCCAAACAATAAATCTATCCCCCAAAATGACAAATAGAATCCTTTGCGAAGTTTTTTAGTCACGTCTTCCGGTGAGTAAACAATCGTGTTTTTATCGGCTTTGTTCATAGTTCGAACCATTAACCATGTTGGAATTCCGATAAGAACCGATACTATAAGTAGTGGAATTATTATATCCACACAACAATCTCCTCCTCAAATTTCAATTTTCTTGATTCTGTAAACTGGAAGTTATAGCCTGTCAGAGTAATATATCATACCAGATTGTCATTCTAATAGAAATCCATCTTATTACAAAGCATAAAATTTTTCTTTTCTCTAGAAAGTTTTTTCCCAGTCCTCATCTGTATATGAAACTTCTTCATTCATTAGATTTCCGCCAACTACTAATTTCCCTGTATCGACATTATAAATATTTAGATAAATTGAATAATCAGGATTGCCATCTAATATCTGATACATGGCACAATATATAGCTGTTTTTCCAACGCATGAAAAAGCTTTTTTAAATGAAAGCTCTTGATCATAGTACATATTAATAGTGTTATATGAATCATTACAACACATATCATACTTCTGATTGATACCTGTTAATACTGCCTTTTGATCATCTATATGTTTTTCAACATATCCTTTCCAATACTCAATTTCTTCCTGAGTAGCAACCATATTAACTTGTCCGTCAATACATTCGATTTTCTGATAATTTCCGTCACTGTTTTCTTTAAGATAGTCAACTAGTGCTTCTTCATCATACCCAGACAATCCTTCAAACTGTTCTGGAAAAACAATTTCTATTGTATCTTCTAAAACTGTAGGGTTCTTTATTACACTACTTTCCTTTTCGTTTACAGATTCCGTCACAGTGTCTATTTCTTTACTACACGCCGTCAAGAATGTGCATACTAACACAACAACTAGTACAGTAAGAGTGCGTTTTTTCATGATTTTTCCTCCGTTTTTTGCTATTCTCTGTATTCAAACAACATATCATAATCCTTAATTATGATTTTGTGCTGTTCCTCATCAGTTAAGTAATTCTCATTATTCTCTTTTGCAACTCCCGATTTGTTACTCACATGATATCATATTTTTTCTTCAATTACATCCACCTAATTTTAATACACTGCCTGTCGA
>NZ_QSDM01000048.1:0-2142 GCF_003464045.1 Dorea sp. AM58-8
CCCCTTGAAGACGACGAGGTAGATAGGTCAGAGGTGGAAGTGTGGTAACACATGTAGCTGACTGATACTAATCGGTCGAGGGCATAACCAAGACGGAGATAGGTAAGAAAGATGTAGAGTTTCTTGTATGCAGTTTTGAAGGTACATATTAATTGAATATTCCTCGATAGCTCAATGGTAGAGCACACGGCTGTTAACCGTGGGGTTGTTGGTTCGAGCCCAACTCGGGGAGTTATAAACCTGTAGAAGCGTAAGTTTTTACAGGTTTTTTGTATATGAAAAGCTCCGGTCAAATGATGCTTACCACGCATTGGAATGTGTGGATGGGCTTATTAAGACCGGAGCTGCAGGTACAAATGTAAATGACGTAGCAGTTGTTCTGATTAAAAGATAAAGAAGAAAAATCGCTGGTCAGTTAAAAGAAATTCACAGCTACATTTTCGATAAAGAATACGACGACACAACAAAGCGCTGCAATCCCCATCATATTCATACCGTGCCAGGCTGCCACTACACCTACAATCAGTGCGAGAATGCCGGCAAGCGGAAGCTGTGGTGCGGTAATAATGGCCGGAAATGTCATAACAGCCAGTGTCGCGTATGGTACATAGTAGAGGAAAGAGCGGAGAAATGGATTCTGTATCTTTCCTCTTATTAGTGTGAGCGGAATTACCCGGATCAACGTAGACACCAGTGCCGCTACGAGTATGTATAAATAAATATTGTGTGTCATGGTCTATGCTTCCTCCTGCGTAATATCAGTATCGGCGGGCTCATTTTCTTTAGGTATAGGGAAGAAGAATGCTGCAAGTCCGGATATGATGATTGTGATTACACTTATTTTCATACTGTCAGATACATTGTTCAGCTGCGGAATCTTCGATACGATATAGCTGATCAGGAATCCTGCAATAACGATACCACCAACAACCTTGTCCTTTTTGGAAGGTGGAATGATGATCGCTAAGAACATGCCATACAGTGCTACACTTAGTGCGCTGACAATAGAAACCGGAAGGATATTACCGGCAACAATTCCAAGCGCGGTTCCAACTGACCATGCCGGCAGAGCAATGAATATAGCTCCGTAGGAATACCAGGGATTCAGATTACCTGCACGTGAAATGGAAATGCCAAAGATTTCGTCTGTTATACCGAAGCCTACCATAAAACGGTGAAGCAAAGGTGTGTTGGCGTTGAATTTTTGACTCAGTGCACAGCTCATTAACAGGTAACGGATATTGGTAATCAGAATGACAAAAGCCATTTCCACATAAGGAGCATTTGCCATGATTACAGTAAATTCTGCGTATTCGCCAGCAGAAGCATGATTAAGAAGACTGGAGAGAAATCCCTGAATCGGACTTAATCCGGCACGTCTGGCAACAATACCAAGTGAAAAAGCTACTGCAAAATATCCAAGAGCAATCGGAATACCATCACGCACACCGTTGAAAAATGCATTTTTATTACGATTCATGATTATGACTCCATTCGATACGTCTTATAGCTGTTTCCATCCAGGTCTTTCCAGGTGAACAGACCGTCTTCCAACATCATGTAGCTGTGTGCACTTCCATTTTTTGGAATGGATACAGAACCAGGATTCAGATAAATGCGTTCGTCAAATTCTTCGGATACAGGTACATGCGTGTGCCCATGGAGCAGAATATCACCTTTTTTCAGCATTGGAGGATTCTCCATATTATAATGATGACCATGGGTGGCAAAGATCATGTGTCCTTTTTCATATAAAATGCAGTAGTCTGCAAGGATTGGAAAATCCAGAACCATCTGGTCAACTTCGGTATCGCAGTTGCCACGCACACAGAGAATTTCTTCTTTGTGTGTATTCAGCAGAAGGATGACGTCCTTTGGGGCGTAACCCTTTGGCAGATCATTGCGCGGACCATGGTAAAGAATGTCTCCAAGAAGAAGGAGTTTATCCGGATTCTCTTCATCATAACGATTAAGAAGCTGTTCCAGATAATAGGCACTTCCGTGAATGTCAGATGCAATCATTATTTTCATTAGTATAAACCACCTTTCTGCGAAAGGCACCAATGCATCATGAAACTAGTGCATTGACCTTTCGCTATCTAATCTGTTTTCCTTCTGATATTATCTTTTTATAAGACTGAC
>NZ_QSDM01000049.1:0-2080 GCF_003464045.1 Dorea sp. AM58-8
AAGGGGCTGTCGGTTAATGGCAGTTCTAAACGGGGGAGGCAGATGAATCGAAATGATTCATCTGTCTCCCCTAAATTTTATCTATAAAAAGAGAAAAAGGTGGCTAATAATAACCACCTTCGCTCCGTTACATTGTATAATGTAACTATGAATCGCAATAATTATTATAATGAATTTTTTGAATTAGGGCAACAGAAAATTAACTTCAACTTCTACAAATTGAGTTTACCTGATGACGATCCAGTCTTTACCCTTAAAAAAGTGATGGAGGAAATGGATTTTACAGCTTTATTAGCACAGTATTCAGGCAAGGGGAAACACGGGTTTAACCCAATCATGAAGTATGGAGTTCTTACTTACGCAAACATGCGTGGAATTCGTGAGATAGACCGGATTGTGGAGCTGTGTAAAAGAGATCTGGCATTCATCTGGCTCTCGCAAGGAACGCAGCCCAAAAGAGATGCCTTTTATGATTTTATAAACAAAAAACTGACACCGGAAATATTAGATGACCTGAATTATCAATTGTTGCGACGTTTGAAAAAGGAAGGCCTGATCACATTAGAATCACTTTTTATCGATGGAACAAAGATAGAAGCCAATGCAAACCGTTATACGTTTGTCTGGCGTGGAACTTTGAACTATCATCTTGTGGGGCTTCTTGACAACATAGATGTTCTTTATCATAAATATAACACATTATTAGAAGACAATGGATATAGTGAAAAATACGGATTAGGAAACGCCATGATGTTTATCATCGAAGGTATAGACAAAGTACGCACAGTAATTGAAAAGAACCGGAAGCGGAAACTCACCAAGCATAAAAAACTTCCCAATAATACCATCATTGAGATAGACAATTGTTCTCCATTGGATATGTTAAAGTTGCAAAAAAAGCTGATGACAATAGCAGAAAACGAAGGAATTACATTCGTTTATGGAAAAGGAAAGAAAAAATCAGAAATACAGCAACTTTATGAAGAGTTAGATGCCTGCGGCACCAAACTTATGGAATATAAAGAATGCTTTGAAGTCATGGGGAAAGAGCGTAATAGTTATTCCAAAACAGACCTGGAAGCAACTTTCATGAGAATGAAAGATGACCACATGATGAATGGTCAGCTCAAAGCAGCTTACAATGTTCAGATTGCGGTAGAGAATTACTTTATAGTTCATACATATGTAAGCAACGACAGAACCGATTACAATACATTGATTCCGGTTGTCCAAAAGCATCTCCACACTTTTGGAGAAGCACTGAAAGAAGTTACTGCAGATAGTGGCTATTGTAGCGAAAAAAATCTGTTGTTTTTAAAAGAACATAGCATAGAAAGCTATATCAAACTACAGGATCATGAGCAGAGAAAAACACGTGCTTACAAAGAAAATATCGGGAAATATTATAACATGACAACTCAGATATTCGAGGACGAGCATTTTTATATTTGCCATGATGGACGGGAACTGCGACATATCCGTACAGAAGAAAAAGAAATGGATGGTTATACACAAACTCTGGAAGTGTATGGATGCGCTGACTGTAGCGGTTGTGAACATAAATTCCGATGTCTTTATAAATACAATCCTGAAAAAGATACAGACAAAAACAAAGTCATGAAGATCAATGAACGCTGGGAAGCCTTAAAAGAAAGATCTCATGCAAATATTCAGAGTGAAAAAGGAATCCTGAATCGTCAAATCCGTTCTATTCAAACAGAAGGGCATTTTGGAGACATCAAAGAAAATGATGATTTTCGACGGTTCAATCATCGTACAGCCGATAAAGTATACAAAGAATTCATGTTGTACGCAATCGGCAGGAATATCAACAAATACCATCGATTCCTTTGCAATGCGATACAGAAATTTGAGGGAAAAAAAGGGGAAAATGTAGCTTAAATAAAAGTCTGTTTGATTTCACATATCCCTTTATTTAGTGCGCCCGAAAATAAGAATCCATCTTTGGAATAGAGATACCCCGTGGAATATGCCGATGCTAAGAAGCACACATTTCCACGGGGTATCTCTATTCTTCTTTAAAATGGGAAGAAATCGGCATTAGCCGATTTCCCCTTTT